>CAZRKS010000010.1:28514-41265 GCA_964600315.1 uncultured Steroidobacteraceae bacterium
GGCTCAGGCTGAACGTGTCGCCGTTCCGAAGGTCGATGTCGATGTATCCCTGTCGCTGCGAAAACGTGCACGGTCCGGAGGCTCCCCGCTTGGCCTCGCCATTCTTGCGGACTTCGCACATGGCGTCCGCCGAGTCCGCGTGGGCGACGGGCAACCACGCCGCAAGTGCGAGAGCAACAATGGGAGCTGAGAGGCGGGCCAACGTCTTCATGGAACCTCCGGAATGGCAGGAGCGAATGGCAAGGAGACCGGTCACCGTCGGTTCAGGAGCCGGTGCACACCGAGTAGAAGCATGGCGCCCATCCAATCGTCTGTTCCATTGAATTCCTCCTGTGAAATCCGTGAGTCCCGGACCTCATCCACCCAGAACGACCGCATCCGGAACCTCGTAGCGTTCGTCGCAGACGCGGATCAGGCTCAGGTCGTGCTCCCTGGTTGCGCGGAACTCGTGGCAGCCCTGCGCTTCGCTGGTGTCCGCGCCGATCGGCCGGCCCATTCGGAAGTAGATGACCCGCGCGAATCCGTCCGCGTGCTTGATGACGACCGTCGCATACCCGCCGCCGGCTCGCGCAACCGCGAACTCACACTGCGTCATCGGCTGCCCCGCATGCCTCGCGCAGGGCAATTGGCCGGTCGCATCGAACTGGCCCTGGCCCGCGCGAAGCGCCGAGTCGTCTTCGCCCATGGCTGCGGTCCCGTCGGGCGAGATCGCGGGCGCGAGGAATTCCGCGGCCACATAGCCGCGCGGCCCGCCGCCCAGCTGCTGAACGTCGCACCAGGTGCGTCCCTCGGCGCGCGTGCAACCCAGGTTGTCGAGAATCGTGCCGGGAGCGTAGGTCGCGACGATCCTAGACCGCGATGACGGCTGCGCCCTGAGATTCAACGCGCGCGACACCCCGGTGACCTCCCAGTCACGCGGCCCGCCGTCCTCGGGCGCGGCGGGAATGGCGTTCACGGTGGACGCGCCCAAGTCCGGTTCCCAGGCGTAAATGCCGCCATCGGCCATGAGACTCAGGTAAAGCCGGCCGTCCTTCAGCAGGTAGCCTCGGATGTACCTGGCCTGCGCGGCGATGCTCTCGTCCATGCTCGGTGGCGGGCACAGGGCCCGCGTCACGGCGAGCGGCCCGAATTCGAATGCCCCGCTGTTGAGGTCGCCGCTCGCCGTGGCCGACCAAGTGCCCGTCGCGCGATTGCAGTTCAGTTGCATCGCGACGGTGCCGTCACCGCGGAGGCGCATCGTGTAGCGCGAAGGGTCGCTCGGGCGCTTCGTACCCTGCGCGTCGTCCATGGACTGGAACTCGACGAGGCGCCACCGTGTGTTCGCGAGCGGCGAGCCCGGCGCGCTGCCGCCCGGCGGCTTGAACGACACGACCTCGCACACGCCGTTGGCCTCGTTGCGGGCGGTGTAGCTGACGATCGGCGGTTGATTGCCCTGCGGCGTGATGTCGATGTACACGCCGGCCGACTGGGCCGTGACCTGGCCGCCGGGTCGCTGAGTGAGCTTCGCGATCTTGCCGTTGACGTACACCTGGCCCTTCGCGTTCGAGTCCGCGGTGATGCCCATGGGACATCTGGCGGCGAACAGGGGCACGCTGGCGCCGGCGGTGCCGGCCACCAAAGTCGCGGCGAAGGCAAGCACGAATCGATGCACGGTGGGTTGACTCCTGCCAGCCAGACGGTCCATGCCAAAACCCAAATCATGGCGAGGCGCGGAAGGGTCCACAAGCCGAAAAGCGAAGTTGACGCCGTTCGGAACGTTCGTTTTCCGGATAGTGCCGGCCGAGCCCCGCTGATAGGCTCCGACACTTCGTGTCGCACGGCTCGATGGCCGTGCCGACGCGACCAGCGCCGGATCAGGAGCGACCCATGAGGCCCGGCTTCCTCGGTTGGTTGACCGCGTCGATCATTGCAGCTGCCTGCGTCGGGCAGGTGGCCAGGGGCGCAACGGATGCGCAAGACCCTGTCGCGCCATACGTGGATGACATCGCGGGGCATCAGGACCCCCGCGTCGCCGGTGCCGTTGCGCTCATCGACGGCACCGGTCGTCGGCTGCTCGCGCTGCGCTCGTACCTGCGCAGCGCGGGTCGCCTCGCCGAGCGATGGAGCTGGAACGAGGAGCAGATCGCAGCGTATCAGCAGTCGCCCGAGCATCGAGACCTGGAGGCGGAAGTCGAACGCGTTCGCGAGGCGTTCACGCAAGCGAACCCCGGCTACAGCCTGTGGGTGAATCCCCAGGTGCGAAGCCTCGACATTCAGATCGAGCACTGGAACACGAACCCGTCCGTGGCCGAGGCCGCCGCAAATCTGGCCAGCGAAGCGCGCGCGCTGGTCGCGGGGGCCGGGTTCCCGTCGTCACGACCCGAGGAGGCGCGAAGGGCGATCGAGCGGTTGCTCTCGGAACACGTTCCAACGCCGACTCCGACTCTTGCCGCGCCGGGCCTCTCGCCGCACGGGCAGATGCGCGCGATCGACTTTCAGGTCCAGAAGGACGGTAATATCGTGGCCGGTCCGAAGACGACCACGATCGTCACAGACTGGGATGGCGCCGGGTGGACCGCGAAGCTGGAAACAGCGGTGCGATCGGCGAGTCACCGGTTCGTCGGGCCGCTGGCTTCACCGCGGGAGCCCTGGCATTACACGTATTCGCCGGATGCGGTGGCGGCGAGATGAGCAAGGCGGGACACCGTCCCGCCGCTCGATGGGAGGTCAAGTGATTCGCAGATCGTTGCTTGCATTCGTGCTGCTCAGCGCGGCAGCCGCCGCCGTCGCCGTGCCGTTCTGGGGCGCAAAGCAGTCCAGTCCGGCGAGCACGCCTCCGGCGGCCCTGAAGCCCGGTGAGTTCGTGTGGGCTCCGGACGTGGCCCCGGACGGTCCGATCGTGGTGATCGTGAGCCTGACCGAGCAGCGCGCGTACGTCTATCGCAATGGCGTGCAGATCGGCTACACCACGGTGAGCACCGGCAAGCCGGGCCACGAGACGCCGACCGGCATCTTCACGATCCTGCAGAAGGACAAGGATCATCGCTCCTCCAAGTACAACAGCGCGCCGATGCCGTACCAGGAGCGGCTGACCTGGGACGGCGTCGCGTTGCACGCCGGTGGATTGCCCGGGTATCCCGAGTCGCACGGCTGCGTCCACCTGCCGTCACAGTTTGCCGAGGATCTCTTCGGTGTCACGCACCTCGGCATGACCGTGGTGGTCGTGAACGAGAAGACGGCCCCGGCGGACGTCGTGCATCCGGCCGCGCTGGTTCCCGTCAGCGCGTCGAGCGGCGAAATGGACATCCAGGCGCGGCTGGCCGCCGGCGAAAAGTGGCGCTGGGAACCCGAGAAGTCCCCCGACGGTCCGGTGTCGATGATGATGAGCACGGCGGACCAGCGACTCATCGTGCTGCGCAACGGTGTCGAGATCGGGCGCTCCCGCGTCCAAGTCAGCGATCCCGACGTGCCGCTCGGCACGCATGCCTTCATCGTCAAGGCGGGCGAGGGCAGCGGCGAGAGCGTCATCCTGAAGGGTGCCGCGGCGCGGAACTGGATGGAAGTCCCGATGCCGGGCTACGGCGGCACGACGGGCAACCAGCTCGCGTCCGTGGTGGGTGGTCGCATGCGGCTGCCGCAGGATTTCGCGAAGCTGCTTTATCCGCTGCTGGTGCCGGGCACGACCTTCCTGGTGACGGACGCGCCCATGCTCGAAGAGAACAGCGGGAAGCAGATGACCGTGATGGGCTCCGGGAACCCGAACGCGACCTGAGGCGACGCCAGCGCCGCGCTATTTCAACGTGAGCGCCAGCGCGGCGGGCAGGAAGACCAGGGCGGCGAGGTTGCCGATCAGCACCATCGAGGCGACCTTGTCCGGCTCCTGGTGGTAGCGCTCGGCGAACATGAAGTTGAGCACCGCCGGCGGCAGCCCGAGATTGCCGCAGTTGTTGAACATCATCGGCGGCACCAGCGTCCTGGCCTCGATGCCCGCCAGCCGGGCAACGACCCATCCCACTCCGCCGGACGCCGCGATCAGGAAGAAGACGGCGAACAGCGGAAACAGCATTGAAACGATGCGGAGCAGCATGGTCGGCGTGTCGCGGCGCGAGTCTCCGCGAGTCACGGGCTCGCAGTCCCGAGGGCGACTATCTCAGGAGTGGAAACCGATTGCGAGGCACCGGCTCGCGCAGTTTGGCCGGCGGCGGCCTATGATCGCCACTGCGTCGCCCGGGCGGCGGCGCGCGGGGTTGCGGGCTGGGCGGGCAGCGACGGCGACTGCGCCGTCTCGCGCACTGCAGTCCTCGTTACGGCGTTGCGATCCACACTGCAGTGAGGATTCCAGTCGTTTCAACGGCAGGAGAGGTCCATGATCACCAACGGTTCCAGCGGCACCAACCTTCACGAAGTCGCCCCGGGCATCTACCGCATCAACACGCCGGTCGAGATACCGGGCGGGATCGGCTTCAACTTCAATCAGTACATCGTCGCCGACGACGAGCCGCTGCTGTTCCACACCGGCCCGCGTCGCCTGTTTCCGCTCGTCGCCGAGGCCATCGGCAAGGTCGTGCCACTCGAGCGACTGCGCTACATCGCGTTCTCGCACTACGAGGCCGACGAGTGCGGGTCGCTGAACGATTTCCTCGAGGCTGCACCCGGTGCCGTCGCCCTCTGCAGCCGCGTCGCCGCGATGGTCTCCGTCGACGACATCGCCGTGCGTCCGGCACGCGCTCTCGCCGATGGCGAGGTGCTGAGCACCGGTCGCCGAGCGTTCAAGTGGCTGGACGCGCCACACGTGCCGCACGGCTGGGATTGCGGGTTCATGATGGAAACCGAGACCCGCACGCTCTTCTGCGGCGATCTCCTCACCCAGGGTGGCCCGGGCACCGCGGCGTTGACCGAAAGCGACATCCTCGGGCCCAGCGAGGCCTTCCGCCGGCCGATGGACTATTACGCGCACGCCCCGCACACCGGAGCCATCCTCGAGCGCCTCGCGAACGAGCAGCCTCTCGTGCTCGCGTGCATGCACGGCAGTGCCTGGCGCGGCGACGGCGCCTCGCTCCTGCGCGGTCTCGCCCAGTGTCTAGCCGGTGCCGCGGAGATGTGACTCGGGTGCGGTCGCCGCTCAGGCACATATGCGTACGACCCGGCAAACGCAGTCAAGCGGGCGCTGCATCGCAATCGCCATCGCAACCGGCGGCGAGGTCTTCGAGCACCGGACCGACGCGGAAATCGAAGCATCGCTGTCGGACGTCTCAGGTCGCTACCCGGCGTGCGGCCGGCCGGGCGGCAGACCGGGGGTTGTGCCCCGGGTGCTGAAGCACGGCGTCGACTGCGCACTTCGGCCGAGTCTTTGCTGGACGTGGCTCCTTGCGCCAGGCGATGGCGAGGAAGAGCCATCCCAGCGCGAGTTCCGCCATGACGTGGGACGTCAGCATGACTGCCGCGGGCTGCAGGCCGCGGTCGAGCATGATCTGCGGGTGCAGGGCATGGGTGACTATTCCGAAGATTCCGCACAGGGTCCAGGTCGCCGCAACCAGAAGATACCAGCCGATCATCCGCAGTTCGCTCGCCACCCTGGCGGAACCGGAGAGCGTCGGGCGCCGCCGCGTCCAGTCCCACACAAGGCTGAGGAACAGCACCAGGATCACCGTGCCGAGCACGCCGTAGTAGCGGGGGCTGTAGTCGACGAAGGGCAGGTAGCAGGAGGCGAGATAGGCAGTTCCACCTGCGGCCAGCAGCCAGAGTTCCCACTTGCCCATGCCCGCGAAAAGTGCGCCGCCGATGATCGCGAGGAGCATGCCGAGCCGGAACGAGTATCCCCACGCCGCCCAGACGAGAATCGGCCCGGACAGGTTGTCCATGAGGTCCCCGAGGCTCTGCACGCGGGCTCCGGCGATCGCCGCGTCGAGTTGCTGCATGTACAGCAATCGCACGACGAGATAGAAGACCAGGAAGCAAACCCCAAGAAGTCCCACAGCGAAGCCCGCTCTCCGCTTTCGCATCACCTGCTCCATCCGCTGCTCTGGCGCGCCAACAATGGCGCCGGCCGAGGGACGGCCGCGTGTGCGCAAAGGACGGACCGACCCGTACAGGGCGGCGTAGTGGCGTGAACCGGCCCGTGGCACCAACTCGCGAGTCGCGCCTGCTCCTGGTCGGGCGCGGCCTGCGCGCGTTTGTCGACGGTTGCATCGCGGTGCTCCTGCCGGCCTATCTGCTCGCACTCGGCTTCGGGACCTGGCAGGTCGGGCTAATCAGCACCGCGACCTTGCTGGGGTCTGCGCTCGCGACACTCGCGGTCGGCCGATGGGGGCATCGCGTCGACCCTCGAGCGTTGCTGCTCGGAGCCGCAGTGCTCATGACGCTCACCGGCGTCGCGTTTGCCGGAGTGTCCACATGGTGGCCACTGCTCGTCGTCGCATTCTTCGGGACGCTGAATCCAAGTTCCGGCGACGTCAGCGTGTTCCTGCCACTCGAGCACGCCCGCCTGGCGGAGGCCGCACAGGGCCGTGACCGCACTGCGCTGTTCGCGCGCTACAGCCTGATCGGCGTCTTCTGCGGCGCACTGGGAGCCCTGGCGTCGGCCGTGCCGGACAGCTTGGCGGGACTCGGTGTCGGTCGCGTCACCGCGCTGCGAGCCATGTTCGTGTTTTATGGCGCGGCGTGGTCGTCAGACTCGCAGCGTTGTTCTCCATCGACGCGTTCGCCGGCGGTCTGGCCGTTCAATCACTGCTGGCCCTGTGGTTGTTCCAGCGATTCGACCTGTCGCTGGCCATGGCGGGTTCCTTCTTCTTCTGGGCGGGGATGCTCACCGCACTCTCGCAACTGGCGGCACCCTGGCTGGCGAGCCGCATCGGACTGCTGAATACCATGGTGTACACGCACATCCCATGCAGTATCGCGCTGATCGCCGCCGCCTTCGCGCCGAGCGCGCAGATGGCGCTGGGACTGCTGCTGCTGCGGGCGGCCCTGTCGCAGATGGACGTGCCGACGCGCTCGGCCTATGTCATGGCAGTCGTGACCCCACCGGAACGCGCGGCTGCCGCGAGCTACACGGCCGTGCCACGCAGCCTCGCCTCGGCACTGAGCCCGTCCTTGAGTGGGGCACTGTTCGCAGCCGGCTGGCTGGCCACGCCGCTGCTGATGTGCGGACTCCTCAAGATCTCGTGCGACCTGGCCTTGCTCAGGGTGTTTCGAGGCGTCGAACTGCGCTGACGAGCGGACGGTTCCTACAGATCCAGGTGCAGGAACTGGTTGAACGAGCTGCGCTCGTAGTCTGCGAACGCGGCGCCCTGCTCGAATCCGAAGCGGCGATAGAGGGCGAGCGCCGGCTCAAAGGCCGCGCCGCTGCCGGTCTCGAGACTCAGGCGGATCATGCCGCGCGAACGCGCCACGGCGATGAGGTGCTCGAGCAGCAGTGCACCAATTCCTCGGCGCAGGAAGTCCGGGTGTGTGCGCATGGACTTGAGTTCGCCCATGCGGTTGCCGAGTTCCTTGAGGGCGCCGATGCCCGCGATCCTATGGTCCGCCCAAGCCGTCCAGACCGTGATCGACGGAGCCTGCAGGCCCGACAGGTCCAGCGCGAAGACGCTGCCCGGCGGCGAATTGTCGTGCATGCCTTCGAGGTGAAGTCGCAGCAGGTCGCGCGCTTGCTCGCTCGACAGGTCGTCCTGCCGGATCTCGATTGACGGCGGGCTCATCGAGCCACAATGGTATCCGCATGGGCAGAGGCCGGTCGAGAGCGGAGCGGCTATCGCGGGAGTCGGGGTGGTGCTCTATATTGCGGCCATAACGACGGGAGACGCCGATGGCCGCGACCAAGCCGCTCAACCTGCTCGATCTCAGTTTCGTGCTGATGGAGACGCGGCAGACGCCGATGCACGTCGCGGGACTGCAGACGTTCCTGCCGCCGGCCGACGCGCCTCGGGACTTCGCGCGGCAGATGTATGAGTATCTCCGCAGTTTCCCGGTCACCGCGCCGCCGTTCAATTACCGGTATCGCGGCATCGGTCCGGGGCACCTGCTGCCGGTGTTCGAGGAGGTCGAGAAGGTCGATCTCGACTACCACCTGCGTCACTCGGCGCTGCCATACCCGGGCGGCGAGCGCGAACTCGGCGTGCTGGTGTCGCGTCTGCACTCGAACCCGATGGACATGGAGCGGCCGCTGTGGGAGGTCCACCTGATCGAGGGCCTGCACGGCGGACGGGTGGCGATGTACGCGAAGCTGCACCACTCGCTGGCGGATGGCGTCGCCGGCGTCGGCCTCGTCAACTTCTCGGGCAACCCGGCGCACAGCCGCACGCCGCCCATCTGGGCGGAAGAGCGCAAGCGCAAGGAGCCGCGCGGCGCGGTCCAGCAGGGCGCGCTCGGGATCCTGCCCGAGGCCCTGCGCACGCAGGCGCGGGCGCTGCCGGGCCTGCTGCGCGGACTGGCCGGGTCGGCGTCCGCCGCGCTCGGCATGAAGTCTGACCCGGACTTCGTCTCGCTCGCGGAGTCACCGCGCACGATCCTCAACGTCAACGTCACGCCCCAGCGCCGCGTCGCGACGCAGGCGACGAGTCTCGCGCGCCTGAAGGCCATTGGCGAAGCCGCGGGCAGCTCGGTGAACGACGTACTGCTCGCGGCGTGCGGCGCCGCCCTCCGGCGCTACCTGCTCGAGCTGAACGAACTGCCGTACAAGTCGCTGATCGCGTCGATCCCGGTGGCGCTGCCCCGCGACGAGGACCAGGCCGGCGGCAACGCCATCAGCTTCGCCAACGTGACGCTCGGCACGGATCTCGAGGACGCGCGCGCACGCATGGACGTGGTCAAGCGCAGCAGTGCGGCGGGGCGCGCCTATCTCAAGCAGATGAGCGGGGCCGCGCTCATCAACTACACGGTGCTGATCAGCACGCCGCAGATGTTCACGCGGCTGCCGGGCATCGGCTCGCGCGTACCGCCAATCTACAACGTGATCATCTCGAACGTGCCGGGGCCGCGGCAGAAACTCTATTTCCTCGGCGCGGAGATGGAAGCCTATTACCCGATCTCCGCGCTCGCGCACGGCCAGGCGCTCAACATCACGGTCATGAGTTACGCGGCCGGGCTCTATTTCGGCATCACGGCCTGTCCGGACCGGGTGCCGAGCGTGCAGCGCGTCGCGGTGTACCTGGGCGAGGCGCTCGACGAACTCGAGTCCGTGTTCCTGCGCGGCGCAGGCGGCAGTCGCGCCGCGGCCGCGCCACGCAAGGCCGCGGCGTCTCGTGCGCGCCGACCGGCTGCCCGCCGCAGGGCGGCGAAGTCCGGCCGCAAAGCGAAGGCCAAGTCCAGGCCCAAGGCCAAGCCCAAGGTCAAGGCGTAGCGCCGGTCGCAGCGATCAGGTCGCGCTCCACGAGCCACAACCGGTCCTGGCCCCAGCGGGCGCGAAGCTCATCGACACGGAAGGACGGCACGCCCCACAGACCGAGCGACAGCATTTCCTCGCGGTTGGCCTGCGCGACTGCACGCCACGAGTCGTCGCCGAGCGCTGCGGTGACGAGGTCGTCCGCGAGACCGGCGCGCGCCGCCATGCGGCGCAGGTCCCGGTCGCGGCCGGCATCGAGCCCTTCGGCCCACACACCGCGCATGAACGACTCGAGGAAATCGGGACCGGCCCCTGCCGCGATGGCCTGGTGGAGCACGGCGAGGCCGCGCTCCGTCGGGCGGCCGACCGGGTCCACGATGCGGCCGAACGGCAGCCCGAGGCTGTCGGCCTCGCGCTTCGCGTCGCGGAGGATGTAGAGCCGCTTCGCGCGTGGCACGGGCAACCCCCGCATCACCATCGGCAGCACGTAGCGCAGTTCGAGCCGCGCGCGATAGTGCTGCGCGAGCGCGCGCACGCGCGCGACCGCGAGATACGTGTAGGGGCTGCGCAGCGAGCCGTAGAAACGCAGCGTGGGTTGCGCGTCTTGCGCGGGGCGATGCCGGCATTCGATGCCGGGCACGCGCACGATCGACGACGGCTGCGCATCGCGTGCCAAACCTGCCGCCTGCAGGCGTCGCTCCAGGTGCTCGAGGCGATCGACGCCCCAGTACCACTCGCCTTCGAAGTACAGCGTCGCACCGAGATAATGGCCGAGCTTCGCGCGTCGTCGCGCGCCGACCTCGAGGAAGGTGTCGGTCACCGTGGACGAGAGGACCGGCCAGCGCTCGAGCGCCGCGGAGTCCCCACGCCAGAGATCGCGACTGATGCCCAGTGCGTCGGCCAGCACGTCGGCGGAGGGTCCGTCAGAGGCGAAGGCGGCCGCGAACGCGCGATGGGCAGTCGCCACGGCGGCCGCGTCCGGTGCGCGCCCGGGATCGGAAAATTCGAGGCCCAGCGCTGCAGCGACTTCCGCCGCGTCGCGCCGCGACCAGGCCTGTAGCCGCGGGCGATCGGGAGCCGCGTCGTCGGCGGGCGGCGGCACGAGATGCATGACGAGCCTCACCTCGTAGCGCGCGGCCATCATCGGCAGCACCTGCAGCATCAGGTGTCCGTAGGGATCGTCGGCCTGGTGGAAGTAGTGCACCGTGGCTCGCGACCCGTCGAGCCGCCGCCGCAGCGTGGCCATGCCGCGGCGCGCGTTCCGGACGCGGGGGCTCGTCAGCAGGAGCGAGAGTGTGCGGCCGAGCGCGGCGTTCATTCGCGGCATTCTAGGGTCGGGGCGGGTTCCCGTCGCGAGCACGGCACTTGCGGCCCGCGCCGGGAAAGGTTCAGATGCGCGCTTCAGGCGGGGGCGGGTCCGGAAGCAGGGATCAACATGAAGAAAGTCTTGCTCGTCATCGGCAGTTTGCTCGCGTTTGCCGTGTTCGCGAGCGGCGCGTGGTGGATGAGCGTGCGCAATGGCTGGCTCGGGCATGAGCGCGATGCAGGCGTCATCACCGGGAAGGCCATCCCCGCGGCCGCGATCGCAGCGCGCATGCGGGCCGTCGCGGCGGCGACACCAGCGGGCGAGACTGGGCAGATCCTGTTCGGCGACCTGCACGTGCACACCAGCTATTCGAGCGACGCCTTCCAGTGGGCGCTGCCGATCCTGGGCGGCCCCGGCGTGTACCCGGTGGGCGACGCCTGCGATTTCGCCCGTTACTGCTCCGGCCTCGACTTCTGGTCGATCACCGACCACGCGGAGTCGGGCACGCCCTACCGCTGGAACCAGACCAAGCGGGCCATCCGGCAATGCCAGGCCGTTTCGGGCGACACGAACTCGCCCGACCTCGTCTCGTTCCTCGGCTTCGAATGGACACAGGTGGGCCGCACACCGGCCGAACACTACGGACACAAGAACGTCATCTTCGAATTCCTCGGCGATTCCGACGTCGCCGCACGCCAGATCGCAGCCGGCGGCGTGGCCACGGCCACTCTGCGGACGACCGCCCGGGGCGTGTCGCCCGTGCTCGCGCTCGAGGACCTGCCGGACCGCGACATCTACTATGACTTCAATCGCTTCATCCGCAACATCCAGCGCGTGCCGGACTGTGAGCCGGGCCTGCCCTCGAACCAGCTGCCCGCGGACTGTTTCGAGGTGGCGACGACGCCGGGCGAGCTGGTGCGGCGACTCGAGGAGCAGGGGCTCGACCCGCTGATCATCCCGCATGGTTCGAGCTGGGGTTTCTATACGCCGCCGGGCACGACCTGGGACAAGGCGCTGGCACCGCAGGAGCGGCCCGAGAAATTCAGCCTGATCGAGGTCTACTCCGGGCACGGCAATTCGGAGGAGTACCGTGCCTGGAAGGACATCGTGCCGAACGCCGACGGCACGTCGGCCACCTGCCCGTCGCCGTCGCCGGGTTACCTGCCGAGCTGCTGGCGGGCGGGGGAGATCATCGAGCAACGTTGCCTCGGCACGGGACAATCGACAGAGGTGTGCGTGAAGCGGGCGGCGGAGGCGCGCCTCGCCTACGCAAACATGGGCATCGCCGGCCATCTGGTGATCGGCGGTGAGCGCGCCGAAGACTGGCTCGACGCCGGCCAGTGCACGGATTGCTTCCTGCCGCCCTTCAATCACCGTCCCGGGACCTCGGTGCAGTACGGACTCGCCGTCTCGCGATTCGACGAGGACGCGGCGCACCCGACGCGCTTCCGCTGGGGCTTCCTCGGATCGTCGGACAATCACCGGGGGCGCCCCGGCACGGGTTACAAACAGTTCGACCGGCGAGCGAACACCGAAGCGGCGGGCGCGATCGATGAGCGGACGCGTCAGCGCCTGCTCGGCAAGCCGACGCCGGCCGATGCCGTTCCACACGTCATTCCGCAGGCGGACCTGCTCAAGATGGCGGGCTTTCAGCTCACCGAGTTCGAGCGGCAATCCTCGTTCTGGCTGACGGGCGGGCTCGCGGCCGTGCATGCGGCCAATCGCTCGCGCGAGGCGATCTGGGACGCGTTGCAGCGCCGCGAGGTCTACGCCACGTCCGGTCACAAGATCCTGCTGTGGTTCGACGCGCAGGAGGCCGCCTCGGGGCAGGCCGCTCACATGGGCGGCGAGATCACGGGCGCGGCCGCGCCGACGTTCACCGTGCGGGCCGTCGGGTCGTTCAAGCAGAAACCGGGGTGTCCGGACTTCGCGCAGGCCGGGCTCGACGCCGGGCGGCTGCAGCATCTGTGCTCGGGTGAGTGCGACAACCCGTCCGACGAGCGCAAGCTGATCACGCGCATCGAGATCGTGAAGATCCGGCCGCAGGCGCGCAAGGGTGAGCCGATCGACGGGCTCATCGAGGACGAGTTCATGGTGCACGAATGCGAGCCGAATCCGAACGGCTGCAGCTTCACGTTCACGGACCC
>CAZRKS010000011.1:0-39274 GCA_964600315.1 uncultured Steroidobacteraceae bacterium
TGGCGCGCAACGTCAACGAGTCGCTCGGCGTCGGCGCACGGCTCGACCTCTTCGATGAGAACGGCGCCCCGTTGCCGATGCGGTTGCGTTACGGCACGTCCATCCACCCGGACCGGCTGCACGAGATCGAGCGCACGCTCGCGAAGCTCGAGGCGCCGAAGTGGCCCGGGCACCTGTTCGGTCCGATCAAACCGGCCAGCGCGCGCAGGGGCCGTGCGCTCTTCGACGCCAACTGCCGTCATTGCCACGGCCCGCACGTGGACGCGGCCGAGGTGCCCGACGGCGCCGCGTCCGACCCCTACGCTGCACCCGAACTGCACTTCGAGAAAGATGGACGCTGCTGGTTCAAGGACGGGCGGCCGCTCACGCCCGAGCAGTGCCTGAACCTGCAGAATCCGCAGCGCGTCGCCGACATCGACGGCCGGCTGCTGTACCGGCTCGACAGCGACGGCCACGTCGTCGGCCTCGCCTGCGACCCGTCGCGACCGGAGTGCGCCGGCGAGCCGCGCCACGTGCCGGAATGGCAGCTCTCGATGCTCTCGATTCACGACGTCGGTACGGACCGGCAGGCGGCGCTCAGCTTCGCGAACAACCGCTACGACGCGAGCCGTCTCGGCTGGACGGCCGACGAACTGCGCGAACTCTGCCTCGCCCCGGACGTGATCGCGTCGATCGACCCGACGCGCATGAGCGCGGTCGTCGGCCTCAACCTCATGAGTCTCTCGATTGCGCGCCGTTACTTCCGGCAGCACCCGCCCGGCTCGGCCGAGGAACTGATGAAGTACATGGGCTACGGCATCCTGGACTTTCCGCGCACGGACCCGGCCCGGCTGCTCAACTACAAGTCGAGGCCGCTGCACGGCGTGTGGGCCACGCCGCCGTTCCTGCACAATGGCAGTGTCCGCACGATCTACCAGCTGATCTCTCCGCGCGACGAGCGCGAGCGCATCTTCTGGTCGGGCACCCGCGAATACGACCCGGTCCATCTCGGCTACCGCAACGACGCCGCGCCGGGAGCCGTGAAGTTCGACACCGCCGTGCGGGGCAACGACAACGTCGGCCACGAGTTCAACTTCGGCTGCCAGAAAGACGGCGTGATCGGCCGCTACCTCGAACCGCACGAGCGCCTCGAGATTCTCGAGTACCTGAAGGTGATGGACTACACGCCGGGCGACGTCGGCTACGAGACCGAACTCTGTCGCGACCAGCCGGACGAGCACGCCTGCCAGCAGTCGATCCGCGACCTCGAGGCGCAGGAACTCGCGAAACACCCGCCCTGGGGTTCCGCGCAGTTCGCGAACAGTGCATCGGAACGCCATTGCAGCGACGACGCACTGACGTATGGCGACGCGGTCCCGGCGGCGCCGGGGCCCGACGAGGTCTGGGACACGTGGGAGTTCGCTGCCCCGGCGCAGTGCAGCCTGTATCGCAAGCTGCTCGAATCGGAGGACAAGCCCGGTGACCGCTGAGCCGAACCGCCACGCCCGGTGGCTCATGGTCGCCCTGGCGGTGCTCGCGACTGCGGGCTGCGGCGAACGTCACGAGCCGACCGGCGAGAAGATCGATCCGGCCGAGCTCGACCTGCTGCCGAGCATCCTCGCGTCCGGCCGACGGCTCGTCGACGAAGTCCAGAAGGACTCGGGGCCGACCTACCGCCGCGACGCGCATGCCAAGGCTCACGGCTGCGTCGTCGCCGAGTTCAAGGTGCGCGACGACCTGCCGGAGGCGCTGCGCACGCGCGTGTTCGTGCCGGGACGCACCTACCCCGCGTGGATCCGCTTCTCGAACGGCAGCGCGGCCGTGCAGGCGGACGACGTCAAGGACGCGCGCGGCATGGCGATCAAGCTGATGGGCGTGGCCGGCCCGATGCTGCTCGACTCGCCGGACGAGGCGCAGGCGGGCACGCAGGACTTCCTGATGATCAACGACCCGGTGTTCTTCAATCGCACGCCGGCCGAGTACGAGAAGTTCATCCGCTACCAGGCCGACGGCAGCCAGTTCGGCTATTTCCTGCCGGGGCTGAATCCGCGGCGGTGGCGACTGCGCGAGATGTACCTCGGCCTGCGGGTGCTCGGACGCATCGCGAACCCGCTCTACGCGCAGTACTACAGCATGACCCCCTATGCGCTCGGCGTGGACCGCCGCAGCCGCCAGCAGCCCGCGCCCTACCTGCACGCGATGAAGTACAGCGCGCGAAGCTGCACGCCCCCGGATCACCGCCGTCCCGACACCCGCGACGACGACTACCTGCGGCGCGGGCTGGCGGAACACCTCGCCGGGGCGGATGCGTGTTTCGAGTTCCTGGTGCAGGTGCAGGATCCGGCGCAGGAGATGCCGATCGAGGACCCGACGGTGCGCTGGAGCGAGCGCATTGCGCCGTTTCAGAAGGTCGCCACGATCCACATCGCGAAGCAGGTGTTCGACACGCCGCCGCAGAACGGCTTCTGCGAGCAACTCGCCTTCACGCCCTGGCACGGCAACGTGGATCATCGCCCGCTCGGAGGCCTCAACCGCATCCGCAAGGCCGTCTACGAAGGCATCGCCGTCTATCGCCATGCGCGGAACGGCGTCGAGTACCGGGAGCCCACGCCCGGCTGCCTGCGGCTCGACGGCCGTGGCTGCAACGATCCGGCGCGCCCGCCCGTCGACGCCGGCGGCTCGCGCGCTGCGGAGCGATCCTGATGCCTGCGCCGCGCCTGCGCCGCTTGCTGCACCGCCTGTGGCATTGGATTCGCTGGCTGCTGCTGCCGGCGGCCTGCGTCGCGGGTTACCTGTTCTTCTGGCCGACGGGCCTCGATCCCTACGCCTGGACGCCGAAAGCGTCGCCGGGCACCGGCAGCGGCTCGCCCTTCCAGCCGACGCAGGGCATGACGCCTGCGGCCGCGCTCGCGGCCGACATGATTGCCGATCATTTCAAGGCGGCCGGCAAGCCGGTCAACTTCGGGCCCGAGGACGTCGCGGTGAGTCCGGCCGACGGCCACGTGTACACCGGGCTCGGCGACGGGAGCCTGCTGCGGATCGATCCGCGCACCGGGACCTCGAGCGTGTTCGCGAACACCGGCGGCCGGCCGCTCGGCGTGACCTTTACGGCCGACGGCGGACTGCTCTACGTCGCCGACGGCCATCGTGGCCTGCTGGCCGTGAATCGCCAGGGGAAGGTCGCGGAGGTCGTGAACTCGGTGGACGGCGAGCCCGTCGATTTCGCGGACAACCTCGACGTGGCGCCGGACGGGAGCGTCTGGTTCTCGGCACCGACGCGCCAGCACACGCTCGAGCAGGTGCAGCTCGACGTCTGGGACAGCCGCCCGAGCGGACGCCTGCTGCACTTTGACCCGCGCGACGGCACGTCCCGCAAGGTGCTCGACAATCTCTTCTATGCCAATGGAGTGGCCGTTGCCGAAGACGGCAGCTTCGTGCTGGTCGCGGAGTTCCTCGCATTCCGCATCCAGCGCTACTGGATCGCGGGCCCGCGTGCCGGTTCGCACGAGATCTTCATCGACAACCTGCCCGGCTATCCGGACAACATCACGCGCACGCCCACGGGCACGTTCCTGGTCGGGCTCTCGCTGGCGCGGATCCCGGGTCTCGACTCGGCACGGCCGAAGCCGTGGCTCGTCAAGTTGCTGCATCGGTTGCCGCCGTCGCTCACGCCGCAACCGCAGTATCCGGGCTACCTGCTCGAACTCGCGGCGGACGGCCGGCTCGTCCGCTTCCTCGCCGACGAAACGACCGGCGCCGTCAACCAGGTCACGGCCGGCACCGTGCTGCCGGCGCCGGACGGATCCGGCGGCGGCGAAGTCGTCGTCGGCAGTCTGCTCGTCGAGGCGGTGCGGCGCGTGAAGGTGAGGGAATAGGCTATGGGCTGTGGGCTGTGGGCTGTGGGTCAGAAGGCTGCGGCACCCTCCGGCCACAGCCTGCAGCCTTGAGCCCACAGCCTACAACCCAGCGACCTCGACCACGCCGTCCTTCATCACGAACGCCACCTTGCGAGTGAGCGCGATGTCGGCGACGGGATTGCCCGCCACGGCCACGACGTCGGCGCGGAAACCCGGTGCGAGCTGCCCGATGTCCGCGACGGCGAGCACCTGCGCGGCGTTGTAGGTCGCGCATTGCAGCGCCGTAGCGGCCGGCATGCCCGCCTCGACCATGTAGACGAACTCGGCCGCGTTCTCGCCGTGCGGCGCCACGCCCTGGTCCGTGCCGAAGCCGATCTTGACGCCCGCGCGATAGGCCCTGGCGAAGGTCTCGCTGATCTGCGCTCCGACGCGCATCGCCTTCGGACGCACGATCTCCGGAAAGTACCCCGGCACCTCGGCCTTGGCTGCGACGAACTTGCCGGCGCTCAGCGTCGGGACATACCAGGTACCGCGTTGCTTCGCCAAAGCGATGATCTCGTCGTCCATGTAGGTGCCGTGCTCGACGGATGTCACGCCGCCCTCGATCGCACGGCGTAATCCTTCCTTGCCGTGCGCATGCGCCGCGACGGTGAACCCATAGTCGTGCGCCGTCGCGACGATCGCCTCGATCTCTGCGACCGTGAATTGCGGCGCATCGGCACTCTTCGCATAGCTGAGCACGCCGCCGGTGGCCGTGATCTTGATCAGGTCCGAGCCTTCCTTGTAGCGCTGGCGGACCGCCTGGCGGGCCTCGTCCACGCCGTTGACGACGCCCGCGGTGGGGCCCGGCGGGCCCAGAGCATGCGCGAGTTCCTCGTTCAGCCCGTTGCGCCGGTCCGCGTGCCCGCCGGTCGTCGCGATCGCCTGGCCGGCCGCGTAGATCCGCGGACCCTTCACGAGCCCCTGGTTGATGGCGTCGCGCAGGTGCAGCGCGACCTTGCCCCCGAGATCGCGCACGGTCGTGAACCCGGCGCGCAGGGTGCGCTCCGCGTAGCCCACGGCGCGGAAGGCGAAATCGACGTCGTCCAGGCGGAACTTTTCCTCGTAGCTCTTCGGGTTCTGCTGCTCGCTCAGGTGCACGTGCAGGTCGATCCAGCCCGGCATGCAGGTGTGGCCAGAGAGATCCACCGTCCGCGCGTCCGGCACCTCGGCGCGGCCCGGCAGAACGTCACGGATGCGGCCATCGGCCGTGACCACGGTGCGCGGACCGACGAGACGGGCCGACTTCGAGTCGAACAGGTCGCCGCACTGCAGCGCGAGAGTCTCGGCGGAGGCCGGCAGGGCCGCGAGCAGGCAGGCGGCGGCGGATGCGAGACGCATGGGTGACCCCTGGAGTGCGAAAGCCGCGATTCTACACAGCGCGGCAATTCGGTGAATGGCAGCGAATCTCTACTGCCAGTCGCGCTCGAGACGCCGCGCGGACAGCAGGAAGATCGCCGCCGCCACGAGGTACAGCGATGTGCCCGAGAGGATCGCGTAGCGCAGCGAATCCGCCCCGAAGCGGGCGGCGAGCGCATCGGACAGGTGGCCGAGGACGAGCGTGCCGGCCCCGAGCCCGATCAGGTTGTTCACGAACAGGAAGACGGCGGACGCCGTGCTGCGCATGTTCGGCGGCACGACCTGCTGGACCGCGGAGATCACCGGCCCGAGCCAGACGAGACCGAGGGCCGTCGGCACCACGAACAGCACGAACGACAGCACGAGCGACGACGACGTCACCGCGCCCGCGAAGAACGGCACCGTCGCGATGAACGCTGCCGCGGGCAGGATCGCGTGCATGCGCCGCCGCTTGGCGCCGAGCCGGTCCGCGAGCACCCCGCCGAGCCAGATGCCCACCATGCCGCCGCAGAACAGCACCGCCGCAAAGTAGAGCGACGCGTCGAGCAGCGTCAGGCCGAAGCTGCGCACCAGGAACGAGGGCAGCCAGAAGAACAGCCCATACCCCATCATCGACGACGCCGAGGCACCGAAGGCGAGTCCCCAGAACGCGGGCTTGCGCGCGAGCACCTGCAGCACGTCGCGCGCACCTGCTCTCGCGATTGCACCGCACTGAAGCCCGTCGTAACGACCGCGCAGCGGTTCGCGCACGACCATGCCTACGACGGGGGCCACCAGGACTCCGGCGAGTCCCACGACGATGAATGCCGTCCGCCAGTCGATCCGCGCGGCGATGAAGCCACCGAAAAGAATGCCGAGCGCGCTGCCGATCGGGATGCCGAAGGAATAGCCCGCGAAGGCGCGCGCGCGCTGCGGTGGGGGAAAATAGTCCGCCAGCAGCGAGTAGGACGGCGCGACGCCGCCTGCCTCGCCGACGCCCACGCCGACCCGCGCGAGGAACAACTGCCAGAAGTTCTGTGCGAGGCCGCACACGGCCGTCATGGCGCTCCACACGACGAGCGACACGGCGATGATCGCGGTCCGGTTCCTGCGGTCGGCCAGCACCGCGATCGGGATGCCGAGCAGTGAGTACAGCAGGGCAAAGGCGAGCCCGCCCATGAGACCGAGCTGGGTGTCGGTCAGGCCGAGGTCCGCCTTGATCGGCACCGCGAGAATGCCCACGATCTGGCGGTCGATGAAGTTGAAGGCGTAGACCACGATCAGCGTCGCCAGCACGGCGTAGCGGTAGCGTGGCGGCTCCGCGTCGGACGGATTCGTCTGGCTCAAGGCACCCCCCGGCCCGCGACTCTACACAGGTTCGCCAGACGCCGCTGCCCGACGCGACAGGCAATCGACGCGGTCACTCGCCTTCGCTCGCCGCCGGCGCCACGCGTCGCGCGCGCCGCACCTGATCCAGGAGCGCATCGGGTGACGGAGGCCGGCCGAGCAGCGACTGCATGAGCGCCTGCGTGCTCCGCTCGGAACCGTACCGCAGCAGTCGTTCGCTCAGCCACGCATACCAGGCGGGATTGCCTGCATCGAACGGACCGATCACCTCGCCGGTCTTCGCCCGCATCTCGGCGGTGAGCAAGGCCCCGAGCCCGTAGTTGACCATGTAGCCCGGATCTTCCGCGAGCTGCACGCGCAGGGCCCACCAGGGCAGTTCCGGGTGCGGGGCGATGTGGAGGTACCGGCGGGTGATATCGGTCCACACTGCGTTCGGATCGGACCGCGGATCGCGCAGCATGCGGATCTCGAACAGCGACCAGGCGACGTCGAGCATCACGTCGCTCAGCAGCGCGCGCATCGACGACGCCTCGGGGACCGAGGTGCCGAGGTATTTGCGCTGCCAGGCAGGCTCGTACACGCTCCAGGACGCGACGTCCGCGAACGCTTCGGCAAAGAGCGAGTCGGGCCAGTCCATGTAGGCCGGACGGGAATGGATCGCGCTCACGTGCACGGCGTGACCGCTCTCGTGCACGAGTTCGTTGAGCGAAAATAGCCCGCCGGTCGGATAGGTGCCCACGACGCGGGCCACGGGCCGCTGCCAGCGACCGCTGACCTCGCGGCCGCGCTGCAGGAAGTCCGTGTACGCCAACGGCGACTTGTCCGGACGCGGCGCAAGGTCGAAGACGACGGCCAGTCCGCCGAGATCCGCGCCGAGGTCGCGGTAGAAGCGCTGGTTCGCCGGCGCGAGCGACTCGCGCGGGATCTGCGCGGCGAGCACGCGATTGGCTTCGCTGTTCAGGTATCGATAGTCCCAGGGCTCGACCACCTGCGGCCCGCTCGACTCCCGCCACGCGTCGAGGATCCGGATCAGCCAACGCTCGATGTCGGCGGTCCCGACGCCGAGCGCGCGGGCGGCCGCATCGACCTCGGACCCGCGCTGCGCCGCGTCCGCCGCCGCCATCGCGATCATCCGCCGGTAAGGGCTGTCGGGCTCATTCGCGCCGTTCAGCGCCGACCAGAGCGGCCGGAACGAGTCGAAGATCGCCTTGCGTGCGGCAGGATCGTCGACGACGTGCAGCAGCTGCAGCGCCGTGCCGCGGTCGATCGTGCCGCCGGCGTACGGGAGCCGATTGCCGTATTCCGCGTAGCAGCGGACCAGTGCGGCACGAATCGCGCCATAGTCCAGGTCGCGCCGGCCGGCGTCCTCGCAGGTCTGTCCGCGCACGCCGGCCGTCGAGTCGTCGGCGGCCATCGACTGCAGCGTGCGGCGCATCGCCGCGACCGCCGCTTCATCCTGCGGACCGAGGCTCGCGGCAAGCAGGCTGTCGAGGCCTGCGTCGAGCGCCTTGCGCCGGGACTGCGCTGCGCGCTGCCACGCCGCGAGGTCCTCGCCCTGGTAGCGATCGACGGCGCCGGACTCCACGTAGGCGGCTGCGCCCACGGCATCCAGGTAAGCTAGGAAAGGTCGCTCGGCGGCGTCGAGACGAGCCGCCTCGGTCGCCGGCACGACGAGCGAGGCGGCGATGACGAGGGCGCAGGCGACGGGACGGGAAAGCCGCTTCATCGCGGCATGATAGCCAAGGGGCCGCTCCAGTAAGATAGCCGTCCTTGCGGCGGTGCCGGTCCCGAGGTCGAGCGATGAGCATGTCCCTGCGCGATCAACTGCTCAAGGCAGGGCTCGTGACCGAGAAGCAGGCGCGGCAGGCCGAGCAGGAGCAACGCCTGCAGCAGCGCAGGCAGCCGAAGCCCGGCAAGGGAGCGCGGCCGCCGCAGGTTACGCCGGCCGCGCAGCAGGCCCAGGCGGCCAAGGCGGCTCGCGACCAGGAACTCAATCGCCGGCGCGAGGAGCAGGCCGCTGCGAAGGCACGCATCGCACAGGTGCGCCAGCTGATCGAACAGCACCGCGTGCCGCGCGTGGAGAGCGACGAGTACTTCAACTTCCCTGCGGGGGCGAAGATCCGCCGCATCCCGGTCGATGCCGCGCTGCGCCAGCGCATCCTGCAGGGCGAACTCCTGATCGCGCGCTGCGAAGGGCGCTATGACCTCGTACCTAAGGACGCGGCGGAAAGGATCCGCGAGCGCGACCCGCGGGCCATCGTCGCCCTGCCGGGAGCCGAGCAGGCGACACCGGCCGAGGACGATCCTTACAAGGATTTCGTCGTGCCGGACGACCTCACCTGGTGACGGGAGCCGAGCCATGAGCAAGTCCATCGTCGTCACGGGCGCTTCGACCGGCATCGGTCGCGCGGCGAGCCTGGCCCTGCTCGCGCAGGGGTTTGACATCTTCGCCGGCGTGCGCAATGCGCAGGCCGCGTCGGTGCTGCGCGAGCGCGTGCCCGCAGCGCAGCGGGACCGGCTGAGAACGCTCGATCTCGACGTCACGAATGCCGCACAGATCCGCGACGCCGTCGCGGCGGTCGAGGCCGCCGCAGGCGAGCGCGGACTGTGGGGCCTCTTCAACAATGCCGGCATCGCGGTCAATGGGCCGCTCGAGACCCTGCCGATCGAAGGGCTGCGACAGCAATTCGAAGTGAACGTGATCGGTCAGGTCGCCGTCACGCAGGCCTTCCTGCCGCTGCTGCGCAAGGCCCGCGGACGCATCCTGACGACGGGCTCGATCGCGGGCTTTTTCTCGGCACCGGCGCTCGGCCCGTACTCGATGTCGAAGTACGCGATGGAGGCCTTCAGCGACGCGTTGCGCCGCGAACTGCGCCCCTGGGGTATCGAAGTTGCGCTGCTCGAGCTGGGCGCCATCGCCACCGACATCTGGGGCAAGGGCGCCAATGAGTTCGACGCGGTGCTGAAGACACCGCCGCCCGGACTCGTCGAGAAATACGGCGGGCTGGTCGAAGCCCTGCGCCAGGCAGCGGCCCACTCCGCGTCGCACGCTTCCTCCACTGACGTCGTGTGCCGCGCGGTGGTGCACGCCTTCGCGGCCGCCCGACCCCGGACGCGCTACCGGATGGGCAAAGACTCGACGAGCCGCAAGCTGCTGTCGCGGCTGCCGGATCGCTGGATCGACGCTCTGGTGGCCCGGGCATTCCGTTGGGGCTGACCCGCGCGACGGAGGGCACGAACCCCGCGGCGCCGATCGAACCCGGCGCGCGCATCCCCGGCCTCGACGCCCTGCGCGGCGTCGCGCTGCTCGGCATTCTGGTCGCCAACGTGCGCCAGATGTTCGTGCCCTGGGACGTGGCCGCGTTCGCCTTCCGGGGTCACACCGGCGACACGCTCGCGTGGCTCGACTGGGGATTCTTCGACGTCCTGATCGACCTCAAGTTCATCACGCTCTTCTCGCTGCTCTTCGGCGCCAGCTTCGCGATCCAGAGCGAGCGCCTCGCGCCCAGCCAGGCAGGCTTCGCCGCCGTCTACCTGCGCCGGCTCGCCCTCCTCGCGCTGTTCGGCGCGCTGCACGGGCTGTTGCTGTATCCGGCCGAGGTCCTGCTGCCATATGCGGTCGCCGGACTGATGCTGTTCGCGCTTCGCGGGCTCGGGACGGACAGTCTCTTCCGCGCGGGCCTCGTCCTCGTCGGCTCGACGATCGTGTGGGGATTCCAGCTCGGCAGCCTCGGCAGGATCTCGCCGACGATCACGCTCGGGACCGTCGTCGCACTCACGCTGGTCGCACGTCTCCTGTGGACTCGCAGCTGGCGCCTGACGCTCGTCGCGACGGGTCTCGTGATCGTCGCGGCCATGCTCGCGCTGCTGCTGCGCTGGGATCCAGCGACCTGGGGTGAGAGCGTCGCGAGCGAGCATGCCCGCGCGCAACTCGATTATGCAGCGCTGCAGCAGCCCGACCCATCCCGCTGGCCGGCCGAGTACGCGGCTCGCCGGCGGGACGACTTCGGCGCGCTCCTCGCGCTGCACGCGGGCCAGTACGGACTGCTGCTCGTCTTCTTTGGCGTCATCCTCGTGTGGCGGACCCTGGGCCTCTTCATGCTGGGAGCCGCGCTGCTGCGGAGCGGTGCCTTCACGACCGCATCGCTGGCGACCTGGCGACGCGTCGCCGCGATCGGTCTCGGCATCGGCGTGCCGGCGAGCGCCGTCGCGACCATTCTCCAGTTCCGCGAGATCCAGGGGCTCTCCGACTGGCGCTGGCCCGAGTGGCTGCACGTCTTCAGCACCTTCCCGCTCGCCATCGGCTTCGCCGCCCGCGTCATGGTCAGCGAACGGCTGGGCCGGCGCCGCTGGTGGTACTCGCGCATGGAGTCCGCCGGGCGCATGGCGCTCTCGAACTACGTCGGCCAGTCGCTGGTGATGGCCACGCTCGCCGAACCCTGGGGACTCGGCCTGTATGGCCGGCTCGGCGGTCCGGAACTCACGGCGCTCGCGTTCGTGGTGTTCTTCGCGCTCGCGAGCCTGAGCCACGCCTGGCTCGCGCGGCACGTCATGGGTCCGCTCGAGTGGCTGTGGCGCTGCGGGACGTACGGCCGGTGGCTGCCGAACCGCCTGACGACGACCTCAGGCCGTCAGTAGGCGCGGCAGCGTCAGCACGTCCACCTGGCCGCGCACGCCGTAGAGCGCCGGCAGCAGCACCTCGGGTGGATATCGGCGGCGCAGGTCGGCCACGGTCTCCGTGCCGGCCCGGTAGCACAGCAGCGCCATGCGACCGAGCAGCGGGTGACGCCCCCAAGCGCCCGAGAGCTTGTCGGCCCGCTCCTCGGAAACGAGGAAGTCCCGGCGCAGCGCCGCCGCCACCTCGGGTTGCGGCGCTCCCTCCTGCCAGGTCAGGTACGAGGACTGGTGCTTGGCGTCATCCTGCAGCAACGCGAGCAGCACGCCGATCTCGAGATTCCGCTCCGGCAGCTCGCTCGGCTCGATCACGCCGTGCGCGATCAGGATCGCGTTGTTCGCGATGCCCTCGGAGAGCACCGCGTCCCGCGTATTCATCGTGAGCACCGACGCGGCGAATCCCGCCACGCCGCGGACGAAAAGGTTCTGCAGGTACGCGAACGTCGTGACGTGCCCCGGCACGACCTCGTGACTCACGAGCTGCTGGAACTCGGGCTCGGAGATCTCGAGCGACGCGTTGAGCTCGTAGGTCGCCTCGTACTCGGGCGTGCCGTCGGAGCGGCGGGCGTGCCCGAGATAGTTCATCGAGCCCGAGAACCACGCGTTCTCGATGGGCAGGAATTTCACGTTGGCACGCGGCACGCACGCCAGTTCGCGCGGGAGGTACGGCACGAGATTCCGCGCCGACAGCGCATCGTAGCGGGCGATGAGTTCGTCACCGTACGCGGCGATCTTCTCGCGCGGCACGCGATGCTCGATCCGCCAAGCGTCGACGGCGGCGAGCAGCGACTTCGCGTCGTGGGACGGGTGGCCGACCGCCGCGAGCAGTTCGACGACGCGCCGGCGCCTGGCCTCGGGCCGGGACGGGGCGGGCGCCTCCCCGGTCAGCGTTCGCACGCAGCGATCGTAGGCAACCGGCGGTCCTCGACCGACGAGCTCGAGCGCAAGGTCCAGCATCACTTCCGTGCAGAGACCGAGGCCCTCGAGGTGCGCGCCCTGCATCCCGC
Organism: uncultured Steroidobacteraceae bacterium; assembly: GCA_964600315.1. Lineage (GTDB taxonomy): Bacteria > Pseudomonadota > Gammaproteobacteria > Steroidobacterales > Steroidobacteraceae > RPQJ01. The sequence goes on from CAZRKS010000011.1 coordinate 12,242, forward strand.
CCATCGACCTCGCTGCCGTGAGCACCTCTTGGATGGCACCGCGAACATCGATCTCCGCCAGATAGGCCTCGACCAGCCGCGGATCCGGTTCCCGCGCGCCGACGCCGCCGCTCGCGCGCAACGCGGCAGCCGTCGGATGCGAATAGGCCTGCGGCAGCGGCTCATCCGAGAACCAGCAGTCCGCGATGAAGCGGCCCATGCCGGACGGATCGGTCACGTCACCGCCCCAGAGCGTGTCGATGCCGATCACCATGTCCGCGATCGCGGCGTCCGTCCCGGTCAATGCCATGCTCGGTCTCCCGTTCCAACGTCCCGCTGGTTACCGCCGAAGCCTGACGATCAGTCGTCCTGGGACGAATCCGTCGTGCCGCGGCGTGCGCGCACGAATCCCCGGCGCCCGCTCGCAAAGAACTCCAGGTAGCGGCGTGCTTCCCCGCTCGAGTAACCGCCACTCGCGAGTTGCCCCGCCGCGATCTCGCGCATGTTGCCGACCGGCACGTTGACGGCGCGGAACGCGCGTTTCAGTTCCTCGAGCGTCTCGCGCGGCAGGCCGCGCCGCCGCAGCCCGACCACGTTCAGGCCGACGACCTCGTCGCGCTCCGTCGTCATGGTGAACGGCGGCACATCGCGCGACACCCGTGCCGCACCACCGATCATCGCACCCTCGCCGATGCGCGCGAACTGATGTACCACGGCGCTGCCGCCCACGAACGCCCCCGCCCCCACGTGCACATGCCCGGCGAGGAGCACGGCATTGGCCATGACGACCTTGTCGTCGAGCCGGCAGTCGTGCGCAACGTGGCACGACACCATGAGGAAGCAGCCGGCCCCGACTTCGGTGCAGGCGTCGGGCTTCGTCGCACGATGGACGGTGACGTGCTCGCGGATGACCGTGCCCGGCCCGATCCGCACGCCCGAACGCGTGGCCGGATCGAACTTGAGGTCCTGCGGGTCGCCGCCGACGACGGCGAACGGGTGCACCACGACGCCGGCGCCGAGTTCGGCGTGCCGCCCGACGATCGCGTGGGCGTGGATCACACAGCCCGGACCGACGCGGGCACCCGGCTCGATGATGGCCGACGGATGAATCGTGGTCTCTGTCATGGACGTACGCTACCGCAGCGGCGCGGGCCGCTCAATTTCCGTCCTCTGCCGAGGCTCATTCCCGCCGGTTCTGGCCAGATACTGTCTCGACCTCGGCCGTTGGTCATCAGCCGGCTCCGTGGCAGGATCCGCCCGTAACGGACACGGAGCAACCATGCGACTGCGCCTGAAATGGCACCGGACGATGACTCTCGCGCTCGCCGCCGCCTTCGTCTTCGCGGCGATCGTCCTGCAGCGCGAGGCGACCCTGATCGCGCGCGCCGACTCCGGCCACTGGCCACTGGGCTGGCTCGCCGTGTTTGCCGTGGCGGCGCTGTGCTTCGTCTGCGGCGCTTCCTCCCGCGACGCGAGCCACGGCACCGGGCGCGTCTCACACGAGGACGCCCCCGACTGACCCGACGCGGCCGCTCAGTGCGGCATCGACTTCGAGAAGACGTTGATGACGATGACGCCCGCCACGATGAGCACGATGCCGGCGACCGCCGCCGCGTCGAGCGCCTGCCGGTAGACCATCCAGCCCACGAGCGAGATCAGCACGATGCCGACGCCGGACCAGATGGCATAGGCGAGCCCGATTGGAATGGTGCGCAGCGCGAGCGACAGGAAGTAGAACGAGACCGCATAGGCCGCGACGACCACCACGCTCGGCAGCGGGACGCGGAAGCCGTCCGCCGCCTTCAGCGCGGAGGTGCCGACGATTTCGGCCAGGATGGCGATGGCGAGATAGACGAGTTGCAAGGGCCGCCCGGGCTGCGGTTCAGTCCGCGACCTGCGAATGCACGGCGTACACGTCGTAGCTGACGCTGCTCGTCGCCGCGTCGAACATGCCGACGTTGAGGCACTGCAGGCGATTGAGCCAGAGGTACGACGGGTGCGCCGTCAGCCAGCGCGGCGCCGCCTGGATGGCGATCTTCGGCGGTGGCTCGCCCCGCAGCATGCGCTGGTAGCCGTCGGGCCCGAGGTCCATGACGCCGAAGTACTCGATGTAGAGCAGCGCGCCATCGTGCGTCTCGGCAGACGCCCGCACGTTCAGCACGCCGACACCGTCGGGCCGCACCGTCAGCCAGTCGCCGCCGACCGGGAGCACGCGTCCGCGCAGCCGCGGACCGCTGATCTCGCCACCCGAAATGTAGGCGTTCATGCGCAACCCGGCCGGGGTTTCGCCGATCACCTCGAACGGCTGCCGCAGGCCCGCCGAGTAGCTGCAGAGGTGCTCCAAGTCGTACGCAAACATGTGCAGGTCTCCTCCCCTTTCCAGCAATCACCCGGGGCGCCGGCCGCCGACGCCCCGGGGCATGGAGCCGACTGGGTGCCGGTCAATCGAACGGTGTCATCGTGCCCTTGTAGGTGCGGCCCTTGAGGCTGATCACGCCATCGGTGGTGAATACGGCTCCCGTCGAACCGCGCATGATCGAGCGCACACGCCACTTGTGCTTGCCGCTCTTCTCGAAGAACCCGGAGCCCGTGCTCTCGACGATGTCGCCATTGTCGAGATAGGCCGTGCCGACCCAGCTCGCCGGGCCGCTCTGCGCCATCGGCCCGTCACCGAACAGGCTCAGCGTGCCCAGCACCTCCCCATAGCCCTCAGCCGTGCCGTCGAGGTCGATGTGATTGGCCCCGCCGCCGTCCTCGGTCATGACGAAAGCCACGCTCGTCGCCTTGAATGAAAATTCCCCGGCCTTCTTTGCGTTAGCCATCAGCGTTCTCCTTGCCGTTGGTTGCCCGCGGCGGAGCGATGCCCGGCATCGACAATCTGCAGCGAGATCCCGGTCTTCCGGGCAGCGTCCCCCTCACTCGCGGTTGTTCTAGGTCGCTTTGCGTCCGGCAGGGTACCGGAAGCAGGGCGACTTCACGCTCATCCCCACGCCGGATCAATTCGCACAAGTGCCTAGCCCGCCCCTGCCTGCGCCGGCGACCGGCTCAGAGGGAAAGAATCACCGGACCGCCCTTGGCTTCCGCACGCTGGTAGCCCGGGCGCGAGCGCATGCGGTCGCGATAGGCGCTGATCGCCGGATAGCGCGCCGGGTCGGCCGCCCGGGAGAGCAGCGCCTCCACCGGGTAGCTCATCTGGAAATCGGCGATGCTCAGGCTCGCGCCGGCGAACCACGCGTTGCGGCCGAGGTGGCTGTCGATGAACTCCGCGGCCGTCCTCACGTTCGGATCCACCAGCGACGCCTGGACCTGGCCGCAAATGGCGCGCGCCACGGGCTTCGCGAAGAACGGCATGGGGCGCTTCGGGATCGCCGTGAACACCAGCTTCATCAGGAGCCAGTTCATGAGCGAGCCTTCCGCGTAGTGCATCCAGAACCGGCACTGGCGCTGCTCGGGTGACCCCGGTCGCGGTACCAGCTGTGCCAGGTCGCCGCCCGCTGCCTGCGCGTACCTGTCCGCGAGGTACTCGAGGATCGCGCCGGACTCGGCGTAAACCTCGCCGTCGTCCGTCACGACGGGCGACTTGCCGAGCGGGTGGACCTGCCGGAGTTCCGGCGGGGCGAGGTGCGTGACCGGGTCGCGACGGTAACGCTTCAGTTCGTAAGGCACCCCGAGCTCCTCGAGGAGCCACAGGACGCGCTGGGAGCGCGAAGTCTCGAGATGGTGGACCGTCAGCACGTCGTCTCTCCCCGCGCCCGCGGCGCGTCAGACCAGTTGCAGATCGATCAGGCTCCGCGCCAGCGCGACGGCCGACTCGGGCGCCGGGATGAACTCGAGGCCGAGCAGCCTGCGCGTGAGCGAGGTATCCACGTCGAAGTCCTTGCCGAGATCCGGGACCGCCTGGCGTGCCGTGCCATCGACGAGCGAGACGACCTTGACGAGCCAGTCCGGCAGTTCGCGGCGGGGCACTTTGCGGGCCGCGGCGCCGAGTCCGGCGTGCAGGGCATTGCCGATCTCCAGCATCGAGAGCGTGCCGGCCGAGCCGAGGTAGCGCGCCCCGCTCGGCGCGTCCGCCTCGAGCGCCAATCGGTGCATTCGCGCCACGTCCCGCACGTCGACGCACGGAATCTTCAGTCGCGGCACGCCCGGATACTTGCCCTTCAGGAACATCTGCACGATCCCGGCGGAAGTGCCGATGTCGCGGTCGAGTGCCGGACCGAGCACCAGCCCAGGATTGACGGTCGAGTAGTGCATTCGCGTGCCTTCCCTGCCGGCGAACTCGCGCCCGGCACGCTCCGCGAGGGTCTTCGACTTCGCATAGGCCGAGAGGCCGGGCGCGTCGAGCACCGACCAGTCCGCCTCGGTGAACGGCGCCGTCCTCGACCGCGGGTGGCCGTACATCACCGCCACCATCGACGAGGTCTGCACGAATCGCCGCACACCGGCCTCCGCTGCCAGGCGCAGGACGCGCAGCGTCCCCTGCACCGCCGGCCGGATGACGTCCTGCTCGTCGCGAGGCTGCACGGCGGGAAATGGCGAGGCGATGTGCAGCACGTCCGCGCAGCCGGCGATCGCCTCGCGCCAGCCTGCATCGGATTCGAGGTCGGCCTGCGCGAACGCGAGGCGCGACGTGTCGGCATAGCGGCCGATCGTCGCCTTCACCTCGTCGGCCCGCGCGAGCGACCGGACGGTGCCGCGGACCGCGTATCCAGCCTGCAGCAACTCGATGGCGCAATGCTTCGCGATGAAGCCCGAGACGCCCGTGACGAGAACCGTCTCCGCGTTCATGACTCACCCCACGCCGCTCCGGACCAGAGCCGCGATCTTATTCCAGAATGGGCTAAGCTCGCGCCATGGTCGAGGACTTCCAGCCGGACCGCCCGCTGCGCGACGACATCCGCCTCCTCGGCCGCCTGCTGGGCGACACGGTCCGCGAGCAGGAAGGCGACGCTGCCTTCGATCTCGTCGAGACGGTGCGGCAGGTGTCCATCGCCTTCCGTCGCGACGAGGATGCTGCCGCCCGCGGCGAACTCGAGCGCATCCTCGACGGACTGACCCGCGAGCAGACGATGGTCGTGGCGAGGGCGTTCAGCTACTTCTCGCACCTCGCCAATCTCGCCGAGGACCTGCACAACATCCGCCGGGCCCGGCAGGCCGAGATCGACGGCGCGCCCGCCGCTGACGGCAGTCTCTCGCGCGCACTCGACCGGCTCGCGACGGCCGGCATCGACGCCGGCACGCTCGACGACTTCTTCCGCGACGCTCTCGTCGTGCCCGTCCTGACCGCACATCCGACCGAGGTCCAGCGCAAAAGCGTGCGCGACCACGAGACACGGATCGAGCGTCTGCTGCAGGCCAGAGACCGTGCTGAGCTCACGCCACGCGAACTCGCGGCGAACGACGAGAGCGTGCGGCGCGCCGTGCTGGCGCTCTGGCAGACGCGGATGCTGCGACTCGAGAAGCTCGACGTGCTCGACGAAGTCGCCAACGGACTGTCGTTCTTCGAGCAGACCTTCCTGCCCGAGCTGCCGCTGCTCTACGGCACGCTCGAAGACGAGCTGCGGCGGCGCGATGCCGACGGAGCAGACCGCGAGTTGCCGCCTTTCCTGCGCATCGGTTCCTGGATTGGCGGCGACCGCGACGGCAACCCGTACGTCACGGCCGAGGTCCTCGAGCGCACCTTGCGACTGCAGTCCTCGCGGGCGCTCGCTCACTACCTCGAGCAGCTGCACGCGCTCGGCGCCGAGCTCAGCCTGACCACGCTGGCCACCGCAGTGTCGCCGGAGCTGCAGGCGCTGGCGGAGCGCTCGCCCGACCGCAGCGTCCATCGTCGCGACGAACCCTACCGGCGTGCCCTGACCGGACTGTATGCGCGCGTCGCCGCGACGGCGCGCGGCCTGGACCGGTTCGAACCGATGCGTCACGCGGTCGGCGACGCGCCGCCCTACGCTTCCGCCGACGAATTCGCCGCGGACTTGGACGTGATCCACGTCTCGCTCGTGGCCCACGGCGCGACGCTCCTGGCGCGCGGCCGCCTGCGCCGCCTGCGGCGCGCCGTGAGTGTCTTCGGCTTTCACCTCGCCGCGGTCGACCTGCGGCAGAACTCCGACGTCCACGAAAGGGTCGTCACCGAGCTCTTCGCCGTCGCCTGTCCCGAGGTGCGCTACGGGTCGCTCGACGAGGCTGGCCGCCTTCGGCTGCTGGCCGCGGAACTCGCCACACCGCGGCTGCTCTCGTCTCCGTATGCCGAGTACTCGGCGGAGACGCGCGGTGAGATCGAGGTGCTGCGCGCGGCCGCGGAGATGCACGCCCGCTACGGCGCCGGAAGCATCCCGAACTACGTCATCTCAAAATGCGAGGGCGCCTCCGACGTGCTCGAGGTCGTCCTGCTCCTGCGCGAAGTCGGCCTGTTCCGCCCGACCGATGCCCGGCTCGAACTCAACGTGGTGCCGCTCTTCGAGACGATCGCGGACCTGCGGCGCGCGCCGTCCGCAATGGACGAGCTCATGGCGATTCCGGTGTATGCGCGCCTGCTCGCGTCGCGCGGTGCCGCGCAGGAGGTGATGCTCGGGTACTCGGACAGCAACAAGGATGGCGGCTACCTGACCTCGCGCTGGGAACTCTTCAGGGCGCAGGTCGCGCTCGTCGACACCTTTGCTCGGCACGGCATCCGGTTGCGGCTGTTCCACGGCCGCGGCGGTTCAGTCGGCCGTGGCGGCGGACCGAGCTACGAGGCGATCCTCGCGCAGCCCGGCGGCACGGTGCAGGCGCAGATCCGCATCACCGAGCAGGGCGAGGTGGTCGGCGCCAAGTACTCGAACCCCGAGGTGGGACGGCGCAATCTCGAGATCCTCGCAGCGGCGACGCTCGAGGCCACCCTGCTCAGCGCTTCCGCACCGGCTCCCGGACCGGAGTTCGTCGCCGCGCTGGATCAGTTGTCGGAGAGCGCCTTCGCGGCGTATCGCCGCCTGGTCTACGAAACGCCGGGATTCGAGGAATTCTTCTGGGAGTCGACGGTCATCAGCGAGATTGCGGCCCTCAACATCGGCAGCCGGCCGGCCTCGCGGGCGAAGTCGCGCTCCATCGAGACGCTGCGCGCGATCCCGTGGGTCTTCTCCTGGGCCCAGTGCCGCCTGATGCTACCCGGCTGGTACGGTTTCGGCACGGCGGCCCGCGCCTTCCTCGACGCCGACGCACGCGGCCTCGAACTGCTGCAGCGCATGTTCCGCGAGTGGCCCTTCTTCGCATCCGTCCTCTCGAACATGGAGATGGTGCTGGCCAAGGCTGACCTCGCGGTCGCCTCGCGCTACGCGGGCCTCGTCGCCGACGCGCCACTGCGCGACACCGTCTTCCAGCGCATCCGTGCCGAGCACGAGGCGACCGTCGACACGCTGCTCAGGATCATGGGAACCTCGGGTCTGCTCGAGCGAAATCCGCAGCTCGCGCACTCCCTCAGGTACCGGTTTCCCTATCTCGATCCGCTCAATCACCTCCAGGTCGAACTGCTGCGCCGCTACCGTGCGGGCGACCACGACGAGCGCAGCCGCCGCGGCATTCACCTCACCATCAACGGCATCGCGGCCGGGTTGCGCAACAGCGGCTGACAGGCCGGTCGCCCGCGCGGCACGGTAACTCAGCGCGTCGCGAGCAGACCGTCCGCCTCGCGTCGGACGCGAAATCCGGCGACGCGCAGCCGCCGGGCGACTTCGTCCGGCAGGTCGCGGCCGCGGCTGAGCCGGTTCGGGGCACCGGTGTAGTGAAACAGGCGTCCCGGCCGGCGCAGGACCCGCGCGAACTGGCCATAGAGCCACTGCGAATAGAGTTCGCCAGCGATCCCGAAGCGCGGCGGGTCGTGAAGGATCGCGTCCACCGAAGCGTCGGGCAGGGTCGCCACCCGTGCCAGCACGTCGGCTTCGACGAGTTCGAGCGCGCCGTCAGCCGCGGGCGACCACGGGTTGAGACTGCGCAGCCAGAGGACATCGGGATTCTTTTCGAACGAGAGGATTCGCGCGGCGCCGCCCTGCAGGCACCAGCTCGCGAAGTAGCCGAGTCCGCCGCAGGTGTCGAGGATCGTCCTGCCCCGCGGCTCGATGAGCGCCACCTTCGTCTGCGCGTCCAGGTACGGGGACACCTGCGCCGTCGGCAGCATCTTGATGCCGTCGATCTCGAAGGTCGGCGGGCCCCATTCGGTCGGCACCAGCTTGACGAGCGCATTGGTGAAGCGCGCCACGGGAGCGAACGCGTCGCCGGTCCAGTGGTACACCGTCCGCTCCCGGCACGGCGCGACGTGCGGAAACCTTCTCCCATCCCAGGTCCAGCCGGCGTCGTCCACCTCGACGGTGGTCCTCGATCGCTCGAGGTCCAGCGAGCACTCCGCCGTCGCCGCTCCAGCACGGACGGCGGCCAGCATCGTCTGCTGCGTCCGGAGAGTGATCAGCGGGTCCATCCGCACAGTCTCCGCGGAAATGTCGCGCATTGCACTCCGACGTCTGGACATCCCATAGACCGTGCCTATTGCCATCAATGGATCAATCCATTGGTCCTTCCAGCGGTCCGTCGCTATCTTGCCGCCAATCGAGGCGCAGGCCTCGCCACCCCAACCGATGGAGTCAAACCGATGAGCGCCCAGATCAACACCGCCGTCAAGCCGTTCAGAGCGACCGCCTTCCACAACGGCGAGTTCGTGCAGGTCACTGAAGCCGACCTCGCTGGCCAGTGGTCCGTGTTCTTCTTCTACCCTGCCGACTTCACCTTCGTGTGCCCGACGGAGCTCGGCGACGTGGCCGACCTCTATGCGGAGTTCCAGAAGCTCGGCGTCGAAGTCTACGCGGTCTCGACCGACACGCACTTCACGCACAAGGCCTGGCACGATGCATCCGAGACGGTGAGGAAGATCCAGTACCCGATGCTCGGCGACCCGACGCACGCCATCAGCCGCAACTTCGGCGTGCTGATCGAGGACGAGGGGCTCGCGCTGCGTGGCACTTTCGTGGTCAATCCCGAGGGCTTGATCAAGGTGGCCGAGATCCACGACCTCGGCATCGGCCGCGACGCGCGGGAACTGCTCCGCAAGGTGCAGGCCGCGCAGTACGTCGCCGCTCACCCGGGCGAGGTCTGCCCCGCGAAGTGGACGCCGGGCGCACAGACGCTGGCCCCTTCGCTCGACCTCGTGGGCAAGATCTGACTCGGCGAGGACCCGACCATGCTCGACGCGAACCTGAAGAAACAACTCCAGGCGTACCTCGGCCGCATGACCCGTCCGATCGAGATCGTGGCGACGCTCGACGGGTCGCCGACCGCCACGGAGATGCGCGCGCTGCTCGAGGAGGTGGCCGCGCTCTCGGGGCTCATCACGCTCCGCTTCAACGAGGCCGACGGCACGCTCCGCGCGCCGTCGTTCAGCGTGGGCCCGGCAGGGTCCGTGGCCGGCCTCCGCTTCGCGGGCGTGCCGCTCGGCCACGAGTTCACGTCGCTGGTGCTGGCGCTGCTGCAGGCGGGCGGGCATCCGCCGAAGGTGGACGCTTCCGTCATCGAGCGGATCGCAGCGCTCGACGACGACCTCGACTTCGAGGTCTACGTCTCGCTCAGCTGCCAGAACTGCCCCGACGTCGTGCAGGCGCTGAACCTCATGGCCGTGCTGAACCCCCGGGTGCGCACCACGATGATCGATGGCGCTCTGTTCCAGTCCGAGGTCGAGTCGAAGCAGATTCTCGCCGTGCCGACGGTGTACCTGAACGGCCAGCCGTTTGCGCATGGCCGCATGACCGTCGAGGAAATCCTGGCGAAGCTCGGCGCCGGGCAGGAGGCCCGCGAGGCGGAGCGGCTCGACGCGAAGGAGCCTTTCGATGTCCTCATCGTCGGTGGCGGACCGGCGGGTGCCGCGGCGGCCGTCTACGCTGCGCGCAAGGGAATCCGCACCGGGATCGTCGCCGAGCGCTTCGGCGGCCAGCTGCTCGACACGCTGGCCATCGAGAACTTCATCTCGGTGCCAGAAACCGAGGGCCCGAAGCTCGCGGCGGCGCTCGAGAGCCACGTCCGCGCCTACGGCGTGGACGTCATGAACCTGCAGCGCGCACGCGCCCTGCAGGCGGCCGACCAGAGCGGTCTGCTGGGCGTGGCGCTCGAGAGCGGCGCAACGCTCCGCAGCCGCAGCGTGATCGTCGCGACGGGCGCCCGCTGGCGCGAGATGAACGTACCCGGCGAACGCGAATATCGCGGGCGCGGCGTCGCGTACTGCCCGCACTGTGACGGCCCGCTCTTCAGGGGCCGGCGCGTCGCCGTGATCGGCGGCGGCAACTCGGGCGTCGAGGCGGCGATCGACCTCGCGGGCCTCGCTTCCCACGTCACGCTCCTCGAGTTCGACGGTCGCCTGCGCGCCGATGAAGTGCTGCAGCGCAGGCTGCGAAGCCTCGCGAACGTGCGCGTGATCGTCTCGGCGCAGACCACCGAGGTGCACGGAACGGGCGGCAAGGTGAGCGGGCTCTCCTATCGGGACCGCAGCACCGGCGACCTGCACCGGCTCGATCTCGAAGGGGTGTTCGTGCAGATCGGACTGCTGCCAAACACGGACTGGCTCGCGGGCACCGTCGCCCTGAGCCCGCGCGGCGAGGTCGAAGTGGACGCTCGCGGGCAAACCTCGATGCCGGGCGTATTCGCGGCCGGCGATGCCACGACCGTGCCTTACAAGCAGATCATCGTCGCAACGGGCGAGGGTTCGAAGGCCGCGCTCGCTGCGTTCGATCACCTGGTCCGCACGCCGGTCCTGACGGCGCAACCGGCTGACGAGGCGGCGTAGGGCAGGCCCGCGCCGCCCTCTCAACCTGCGAAGTCGCGCACGTGCGACGCGACGGCGAGGACATGCAGCACCAGGAGGCCGGTCAGCGCGCGGGCCGCGACGATGTGTCCCGCGCGCCAGTCGAGCGCCGCCTCCGTCCCCTGCGCGAGGAACCAGGCCGCGCCGGTCAGGGCCGTGAGCGCAAGCGCGATGAGCAGCAGACCTTCGATCATCGCGAACAGTCCGCCGCCCTCGGCGGTCGGAAGTTGACCCCGCAGGAGTCCCGACAGGTCGCGCCGGACCGGGGCTAGCGTGCCGGCGACCCAGGGGAAATAGAGCCTCCAGCCGCCGGCCCGCACGCAGGCGATCGAATAGGCGGCGGCGACTCCGAGGCCGACAAATCCGACCGCAACGTGCGCGAGAGCGAGCCAGCCGGCACCGGACGGGATCCGGTGCAGCAGGGCAACCCACGGACTCGTGACGATCAGCCACGCAACCACGACGGCTGCCGCGAAATGCAGGCGGTCGCGCACGGCCTCGGTCCGCTCGCTAGACACCCGGCGTCGCCACGAGATCTGCGACGCGCCCGGCGAAGCGCCGCACCGCGTCCCAGTCCGTGAACTCGGTGCTCGTCCGCAGGTCCGTCGGCCCGCCGTTGATCTTCATGATCAGGCGGATGACGTGACGGTTGAACAGGCCATAGCGCTGGTAATCGAGCACGCCCCCGAAGACACCCACGAGCTTCGGTCGCCACGGCGACTTCGCCAGGAACGCCTTCACGTAGGGATTCGTCTCCGGGGTGTTCTTGTGCGGCTTGCGGGCCACGAGACTCACGGAGAAGAACGCACTCGGCTTCGATTCCAGCAGCGCCCGCTGCGCGAGGACGAAGTCCATCACCGCCGGATTGTGCTTGCCGTGCCGGATGCTGGCCCCGACCACGATCGCGTCGAATTCCGGGCCATCGGCGGCACCCTCGACGAGCGGCCGCACGACGGCGGAGTGGCCACGGGCCGCGAGTTCGTCGCGCACGAATTCGCTCACTTTCAGCGACTGGCCGTAGACGCCGTTGTAGAGCAGCAGGACTCTCGCCACTTCGCAGCCTCGGCACGCGCGCCCGTGATGCACGGAATTCTAGCCGCCTCGGCCGCACCGCCGGGAGGATGGCGGCCGGGCTCGAGGGAACGGCCCGCGTAACATCGTCCATTGTCAACGTCATATATTTATGTATACTTACAGCCAATGACATTGACATGATTTCACGTCACCCGATGAAGCCGATCCTGCTCTCCCTCCCCGACGACCTCGCCGAGTGGCGCGGCACCGCCGCCGAACTCGCGGACAAGCTGAACGATCTGCTGCTGCAGGTCCCGGCGCTCGCCGACGACGCGGGTGCCGCCAACGAACGCCTGGTTCGCCATTACGTGCAGCTCGGCGCGCTCACGGCGCCGGAGCGCGAGGGACGCGAGGCCCTGTTCGGCCTGCGGCAGATCGTCGAATTCCTCGCCACGCGCTACCTGCTGAAGGACGGCTGGCCGCTCGCCAAGGCAGCCGAGCTGGTGCGCGGTACGGACGTGGCCGGGCTGTCGCAGCTGATCCCGACCGAGCGGCCGCGCACGCGTGCCGAGGAAGTCGCCGCGCGCTACCGTCGCGGCAGCGACGGTGTCGCCGAGCCCGTGGAACGGATCGGCGCCGGCCCGTCCGCAGCAGCTGCGCTGCGGCCGGCCATTCCGGACGAGCGGCGGGTCGAGTCACTCATCGAGTCCCCTCTCACGCTTGCGGCCGGCATTTCCCGCCGGCGCGTGTCGCTCGAAGAAAACCTCAAGGCGCTCGGCAATCCGCAGGGCCGGCCGGGCCGCCATCGAATTCTGCGCATCGAACTCACGCCGTGGTGCCACGTCGAGGTGGAGGTCCGTGCGCTGGGCGAGATGAGCGAAGACACCCCGGCCACGCTCGGGGCCGCGTTGACCCAGGCGCTCCAGGAAGAGCGCATACAAAAAGGAAAGTGACCATGACGACACCCACGATGATCCTCACGCCGCGCCGTCCCGCCCTCCTCGCGGGTCACGACAACGAACTCGACGTCCTGGTCCGCGTCCAGGCGCCGGACGCCCCGGCCGGCTTGCCGCGGCGCAATCCGCTGCACCTCGCGCTCGTCATCGATCGCTCCGGTTCGATGTCCGGGCAGCCGCTCGACGAAGCGAAGCGCTGCGCCGAGTTCGTGCTCGACGGACTGCGGGCCGACGACCGCCTCTCCGTGGTGGCCTACGACGATCACGTCCGCACTCTCGTACCGGCGATGCCGTTGCACGACCGCGAGGCCGTGCGACGCGCGATCCGCCAGATCGAATCGGGCGGCTCGACCGACCTGCATGGCGGATGGTTCCGCGGCGCCGAGACGCTGGCGCCGCACACACGGAGCGACGTCACGTCGCGAGTCATCCTGCTGTCGGACGGCTGCGCCAATCACGGGCTCGTCGACCCGGACGCCATCTACGCGCAGTGCGCCGACTTCGCACGCGCCGGCGTGAGCACGTCCACCTATGGCCTCGGCCGCAACTTCAACGAGGAACTGATGATCGGCATGGCGCGACACGGCCAGGGGATCTCGTACTACGGGCAGACAGCCGACGACCTGATGGATCCGTTCCGCGAGGAGTTCGAACTCCTGAACGCCACCTGTGCCCGGCACCTCGGCCTCGAGGTCGCCACGCCGGCCGGCGTGCACGCGAGGATGCTGAACGACTACGTCGCCACGGGCGACGGCGCCTGGCGACTGCCCGACCTCGCGTTCGGCGGCGAAGCCTGGGCGGTGCTGCGCCTGCGCGTGCCGCGGACCGGCCTGCCGATCCTCGGCCCGGACGCGGCGGCCCTGTCCGTCTGCTCCGTGTCGTTGCACTACGCGGCGCTCGACGGCGAACCGCGCGCCATCCAGCCGCAGTCGCTCGAACTCCCTACCCTGCCGGCCGCAGCATTCCAGGCCATCGCGGAGGACGAACTCGTCGCGCGCCGCGCGGGCGAACTCGAGGCCGCGGCCCTGCAGATGCAGGCGCGCGCGGCGGCGAGGCGCGGCGACTGGTCGGGCGTGGATCACGTACTGCTGCGGGTCCGGGGCATCGCCGAGACGAACCCGTGGGTGGCCGACACGCTGAACGAGTTGCGTGGACTCGCGGCGCAGCGGGACGAGGCCGTGTTTGCCAAGGAATCGGCCTTCGCGGCCCGCCGGATGAGCTCCCGCCTGGCCGCCCAGGCCGAGTCGCCGCGCGTGTCAGAAGGACCGGCGCCGGCGAGCTACCTGCGCCGCAAGAGCAGCCAGGGCAAGGGCGAGCGCAATCCGCCGCGGGCGTAACCGGCCGGCGCCGATCGGCCTATGATGGATGGGCCATGGCACGCACCGGCACGTCCTCGGTCGAACATTTCGTGCGGTCGACCCTGGGCTGCCATTGCCCGGACGAGGTGTTCGAGTCGATCGTGATCGAGCCCCTGGGCACGGCGGGCGCCGATGGCACGCGAGTCGTCGTCGGCCATCGCCTGCTCATCTACGTGCTGCGATGCGCTGACGGCCCGGAGGCGGCCGCGACCGTCACCCGCTGCGCAGCGGTCGGGATCGCCGAGCGCGACGCTCGGCAGTTCAACCGCTTCCGCCTCGTCGTCGCGTGGCCGAGGCCCGCGCCGGTCACCGCGGACGCGGAACTCGCCTTCGCCCACGTGGCACGCGACGATGAGCGTGCGCATCTGCACGTCGTCGGCGTCGACCAGTTGCCCGACGCCCTGCGCAGCCATCGGCCCGACTGAGGCAGACGATGGGCACGCCCGTGCGACCGTGGCCCCGAACGCGCGCCCGCGCCGCGTCGGCGATCGTCGCCCTGGCATCGGCACGACTGGCGTGCGCCGCGCCGGACCTCGGGCTCGCGATGTCGGTCGACCCTCCGGTGCCGGGCACCGGACAGCCCGTCGAGTTCCGGGTCGTGTTGAGCAACCTCGGCGCCGACCCGGCGGCTGATGTCGTCGTCGTCGACCCGTTGCCCGCAGGCCTCGCGATCCCGGCGGGTCTCGCCGCTTTTCCGGGCACGGGCACTTACGATGCCGCGACCGGCCGCTGGTCCGTCGGCACGCTCAACGCCGGCGCGGCCGCGACGCTCGTGATCCCCGCCATCGTCGTCACGCCGACGCCTCCGGCCTGCCTCGTCAATGTCGCGACGACCAACCACAGCCTCGATACCCATCGCGCGAACGATCGCGCCGTCGCCGCCGTGCGCAGGTCGGCCGCAGACCGCTGCGTCGACCTCTCCGTCACCGCCGCCAACCTGTCGTTCTCGGATTGCGGGGGCTCGATGTCCCTCGATTACGGCGTGAGCGTCAGCAACGGTGGGCCGGACGACGCGACGAGCGTCTTCCTCGACCTCGACCAGACTCCGATCGTGGCGCCGAACCTGCGGCTCGTCGGCGCGACCTGCAGCGGCACGCGCTGCGCGATCGAGGTGCTGCCCGTCGGCGCGACGCGCGCGTTCGAGGCCGTGTCCGACCCGTTCGCGAACCGACGCGACCGCAGCGTGACGCTCGGATTCGCCGTCGCGAGCAGCGACACCGACTATGCCACCGCGAACAACCAGGCCAGCATCGACCGCGCGCTGCCGGCGCTGCAGTCTTGCTCACAGTTCCCGGACGAGGGCTGGGTCATCGTGGGCAGCGGCTGCTTCATCGCGACGGCCGCTTTCGGGTCGCCGCTCGAGACGCACGTCGCCGTTCTGCGGGACTTCCGCGACCGCTACCTGCAGCGCACGTCGCTCGGCCGGGCGTTCATCCGCTTCTATTACCGCCACTCGCCGCCGGTCGCCGCTGTCATCGCGCAGCACGCTTGGCTGCGCGGAGCGACCCGCGCTGCGCTGCTGCCGTTGATCGCGGCCATCGAGTATCCGTGGCGGGCGGCGGCCGTCCTCGTGCTGGCGCTGGTCGCCTTGCTCGCGCGCAGCCGCCGTCAGCGCGGGATGGCCGCGATGCAGCGGCGCGTCGACTCGTGACTGAAGTCCGTGTAGCCCTTGCGCTCGCCGCGCTGCGCTGCCCGCCATTGCCAGGGTGCACGCCAGCTGCTCGCCGGCGCTGACCAGAGCCCCCGTTTCGCGGTGCGCGCCTCGTCTTCCCATGCGCAGTAGTCCGCGTTCTTGAGGTAACGGCGATACGCCCACGCATCGCCCTGTCGCACCATCCAGGCATTCACGTCGTCGTCGCCCAGGAACACGACCGCGACGAGGCGGTCGTAGCGATCCTGCGTGACCGGCTGCAGCGAAACCTGCAGCCCCTCGATACGGGCTGCGAGCGCGGACGTCGCCTGGGCGCCCCACGGCTGGTCGCGCTCGGGCGCGTCGATGGAATCGAGGCGCACGGTGATCGGCCCGGAGCCGAGCCGGACCCGGATCGTGTCGCCGTCGGTCACGTGGACGACCGTGCCGACGAGGACGGGCAGCGGCGCTTCGGGCGACCCGGCCTGCACGACAGCGGCCTGCCCGGCGAGCATCAGCCACGCGAGCAGCGCGCTCACCGGACCGTGAACTCATTCACAGCCGAACCCCGGCCAAGGGCGTAAAAAAACAATCGAGGCCCCGTGATTGCGCCCACTCTCGAACAGGGCACGGGACCGGAGGGTGCGGAGCACCTTGGATCCTCCTCCCGGCGGAGGTCCGCCCCTCGAGCCCGCTGCGCGCTTGGCGCAGCGGGCCACTCCCCCCGACGTTCACTGCGGGTAATGCTCGTAGCCCGGGAAGGTTGCGAGCGGCAGCTTGCCGGGATCCGCGAACAGGCCCTTGTCGGGCACGAAGTTCACCTCGAGTCGGATGCCGTCAGGGTCCTCGAACAGCACGGAGTAGTAACCGGGCGCCCACGGTCCGTCCTCCGGCGCATGCACGACCTTCACGCCCTCGGCGACCAGAAAGCGATGCAGTTCGTCGATGTCTTCACGCGAGCGAGCGCGGAAGCACAGGTGATGCAGCCCGATGCGGCGCTGGTCGAAGGACACG
Source organism: uncultured Steroidobacteraceae bacterium (assembly GCA_964600315.1). Taxonomy (GTDB): domain Bacteria; phylum Pseudomonadota; class Gammaproteobacteria; order Steroidobacterales; family Steroidobacteraceae; genus RPQJ01. The sequence goes on from CAZRKS010000011.1 coordinate 29,003, forward strand.
TCCTGGTTCGCGTCGGACGAGCGCGTGATCATGACCGCCGTCCTGCCTCCGATCATGTACAGACCGTTCGGCGCCTTGACCACGGCCCGCATCCCGAGAAACCCGAGCACCTTCTCGTAGAACGGCACGGCACGCTGAAGATCGTTGACCGTGAGCTGGACGTGCGCGATTCCTGCAATCTCCATGACGGCTTCAACCTCCGATGGCTGCGCGGATCTGCTCGAGCGCCGACGGATCCTCGATGGTCGTGAGGTCGCCCGGGTCCTCGTGCTCGCAGAGCGCGCGAATCGAGCGCCGCAACAGTTTGCCCGAGCGCGTCTTCGGCAGCGCCGTCACGAAGTGCACCCGCGACGGGCGCGCGACCGCGCCGAGCTGGCTGTCGACCAGGCGCATCACCTCGGCCTCCTCGGCGCTGCGCTTCGCCGGCGTGTCGACCCGGCTCGTGTCCTTGGCGACAGCGAAGGCGACCGCGACCTGTCCCTTGAGCGGATCGGACACGCCGACGACGGCGACTTCCGCGACATTCGGGTGCGACGAGATCGACTCCTCGATCTCGCGCGTGCCGAGGCGATGACCGGCGGAATTGATCACGTCGTCGGTGCGCCCGAGAATGAAATAGTAGCCATCCGCATCGCGAATGGCCCAGTCGAACGTCGAGTAGGCTTGCCGGCCGGGAATGCTCGACCAGTAGGTCGAGACGAAGCGCTCGTCGTCGCCCCAGACCGTGCTCATGCAACCGGGCGGCAACGGGCCGTTGATCGCGAGCACGCCCTTCTGGCCGGCCCCGGCCTCCTCGCCGGTCGCGGCATCGAAGAGTCGCACGTCATATCCATATACCGGCAAGCCGGGCGAACCGAGCCGGCCGGGCATGGCCTCGACGCCACGCTGGATCGCGAGGATCGGCCAGCCCGTCTCGGTCTGCCAGTAGTTGTCGACCACGGGCTTGCCGAGGCTCTCCGAAATCCACCGCGCCGTGGGCTCGTCGAGCGGCTCGCCGGCGAGGAACAGCAGGCGCAGCGAGGACAGGTCGTAGCGTCGGAGGAATCCAGGGTCCTGCTTCTTCAGCACGCGAATCGCGGTCGGCGCCGAGAACATCGTGGTGACCGAGTACCGCTCCACGAGCTGCCACCAGATGCCGGCGTCCGGGCGCAGCGGCGTGCCCTCGTAGAGGATGGTCGCCATGCCGGCGATCAGCGGGCCGTACACGATGTAGCTGTGGCCGACGACCCAGCCAATGTCGCTCGTGGCGAAGAAGGTCTCGCCCGGCGCGCCGCAGTAGATGAGCTTCATCGACGCCGCGAGCGCCACCGCATAGCCGCCGGTGTCGCGCTGCACGCCCTTGGGCCGGCCGGTGGTGCCGCTGGTGTAAAGGATGTAGCTCGGCTCCGAACTTTCCAGCCACTCGCACGGCACCTCGTCGTTCATGTGTTCGGCACGCAGCCTCGCGTAGTCGACGTCGCGCCCGGCGACGCGCGGCATGTCCGCGAGCCCGCGGTCGACGAGTAGCACGCGCGCAGGCGGGCTCTTCGCCAGGCGCATCGCCTCGTCGAGCAGCGGCTTGTACGGCACGACCTTCCCTGCGCGCGATCCCGCGTCGGCGCTGACGATGACGCTCGGGCGCGCGTCGTCGATGCGGGTCGCGAGGCTCACGGATGCAAACCCGCCGAACACGACCGAGTGGATCGCCCCGATGCGCGCGCAGGCGAGCATCGTGAACACCGCCTCGGGGATCATCGGCAGGTAGACCAGCACCCGGTCGCCCTTGCCGACGCCGAGCGAGCGCAGGATCCCCGCCATGCGGTTCACCTCGCGGTAGAGCTGCGCGAACGTGTAGACCTTCTCCTCGCCGGTTTCCGTCGAGACGTAGATCAGCGCCGGTGCGCGGCCCCGCTCTGCGAGGTGTCGATCGACCGCGTTGTGACAGAGATTGGTGCGGCCGCCGACGAACCAGCGCGCGAATGGCGGCCGCGAATCGTCGAGCACCTCATCGAACGGCCGCTGCCAGTCGATCAGGGCGGCCTGTTCGCGCCAGAAGCCGGCCGGGTCGGCGATCGAGCGGGCGTGGAATGCGCTGTAGTCCTGCACGGCACGGTCCGGGAGCGTTCGTATTGCCTCCTTCTACTGAAATCACCTCATGCGGGCAACCGGTGATCTGCAACGCGTTGCGCTCAGGGCGTCAGTCAGTGCACGAGGCCTCGACTCATGGTCACGAGGCAATCGAAGTGATGGTGCGCGACTGTCAGCAGGCGGCCGTTCGTGTAGCCAGCCCAGCCCGCGTCCGCCACGGTGACGACGTCGTGACTGACGAGGTGGCGCCCGAAGGGGCGCGGCAGCGACTCATCCTGCAGCAGCCTCACGACCGGCGGCCTCGCGTGCCAGTTCGACGAGGCAGGGCGTGGCATCCGTGCCAGTATTCTCCCGGCGCCAATTGACGCGCGAAATCGTCGGTGCTCTAGTACACGCAAGGGCTTAGGGACGGAGCAATCGCCTCATGTTGCGGGAATGCGGCATTTCTCGAGCGACAGTCGCCGCAAATCGGCGCCCAAATGCGCGCGCCTAAGTCTTGTTATGCAGACGTTGGTGAGGTGCTTACGTGCCTGAGCTGAGCCGGTTTCTGGGCATCATTATCGCGATGTACTACCGCGACCATCCACCGGCGCATTTCCACGCCATCTACGCAGAGCATGAAGCAACTGTTGCAATTGAGACGGGTGCAGTCAGTGGTTTCCTGCCCGCCAGGGTGCTTGGACTCGTACAGGAATGGCGTGTGCTTCATCAAGCGGAGCTACTGGAGGCGTGGGCACTTGCAGGAGCCCGGAAGCCGTTGCCTAATATCGCCCCACTGGAGTGACAGTCATGCTGCCTCGTATTACAGATGCGCGTTACATGAATGGGTATACCGTCTGGCTGCGGTTCATGGACGGCTCGGAGGGTACGGTGGACCTGGCCGGTGAACTCACGGGGCCGATATTTGAGGCACTGCAGGATCGCTCGGTCTTCGCCCAGGTTCGTTTGCATCCGGAACTTCACACACTCGTGTGGCCAAATGGGGCCGACTTTGCACCGGAGTTTCTCCGCGCAAGCCTGCGTGCTGCTGCATGACAACGCGCTGCAGGCGACGCGCCGGCATCTGAAGCGAGTGCCGGCACCCCTCGTTCGCTACGCTCACTCGGCGCGCCTGAGCGCGAACTATAAGGACCTCTCCGTCGGTCAATCGTCCTGATCGATTGTTGGTCAGCGCATGCTGGATCTCCGCGCGCAGCGACCGCTGTTCGGAGCAAGAGATCGGACTGCGAGTCTATAACCGGCCTCGTATTGAGCAGCGAAGTGCTCGGGCTCGAATGTAAGCCGGCAACCGGTGTTGCCAGGTCTGGTCCCTCCTGCAAGGTTGCCTCTCATGGAACGGCGGCTCGCGCAGATTGAGCAAGAAATGCGAGCACTCAGTGCTCGCGAGCAGGAGATGCTGCTTCGCGCGTTGTGGGAAGAACTCGACGGTCCGCCGGATGAGGGGTTTGAGGCAGCCTGGCTTGAAGAGGTTCGGAGTCGCGGTCGTGAGATCGACGAGGGGCGCGTCGAACTGGTCCCGGCCGACCAAGTGTTTCGAAAGCTCGAGGACAGCTTGAAGAAGTGACGCCCGAGTTTCACCCGGCGGCACAGTGCGAATCATCGCCTTCGCCCACCGCCGGCCACGGCCGCGATACTGGGCACGGCGCAGGTGACCGGCCGGTGCCGGCACCGAGCGATCGATTGACCCTCGCCGGCTCCCGCCGTGTAATGCCCGCATGCGCATCACCTCGTTGATCGAGAACCAGCGGAATCCGGGCGACCCGCGCCTCGAGGCCGAGTGGGGCCTGTCGCTCTGCGTCGAGACCGACCGCCACCGGATCCTGGTCGACACGGGCGCCTCGGAAGCTTTCGCGCGCAACGCCGAGCGGCTGTCCATCGACGTCGCGGCCATCGACGCTGCGATCGTTTCGCACCATCACTACGATCACGGCGGAGGGCTGGCGCGCTTTCTCGCCCTGAATGACCACGCGCCGATCTACATCGGTGAAGCGCCGGACGGCGCGCCGACGGCGAAGCTGCTCGGCGCCCTGCGCAAGTACATCGGCCTCGACACGGCGCTGATCGCGCGGCACGCGGACCGCTTCCGGGTGATTCGCGAGACCACCGAAGTCGTGCCCGGCGTATTCGTCCTGCCGCGCATCGGCGGCGGTCATCCCCGACCCAGCGGCAACAAGTACCTGTACCTGCAGAAGGACGGAACGCTGCGGCCGGACGACTTCCGGCACGAACTGGTCGTCGCGCTCCGCCAGCGGGAAGGGCTGGTCGTGCTCACCGGCTGCTCGCACAACGGGCTCGTGAACATGGTCGAGACGGTGTGCCGCGAGTTTCCGGGTGCGCCGGTCCGCGCTGTCGTCGGCGGATTTCACTTCGGTGCGCGGCCGCCGTTCGGCGGCCTGTCGGAAACCGAGCAGACGGTGACCGAGGTGGGGTGCTCAGTGCTCCGGTTGGGCGTCGAGACGACCTACACCGGACACTGCACCGGGCAGCGTGCCCTCGAACTGCTGCGCGAAGCTATGGGCGACCGGGTGCGCGAGTTGCGCACGGGCACCCGCATCGAGTTCACCGACTAGCGCACGCCCTCGCCCGCGATCGCGTCCGGCGACCACTGCGACGCCGGCAGCGGTTCGACGTAACGCACGCCGGAATACGGTCCCGGCAGGAATGCGACGAAGTAGTTGCCCGAGCCGAAGTCGAAGGCCACGTGGTTGAACGCATAGGGCGTGCCGTCATCGGCATTCCACGTCAGAAGCGCGAACACGGCGTGGCTCAGCTTCCCGTCCTGGTCGTAGTCGTCGCCCGCGAGCGCGATCCAGCTGTCCTCGTCCACGTAATAGACGCGCCGGCCGTACGCGTGATGCTGCCCGGGCTTCAGCGTCGCCTCGACGACCCAGACACGATGCAGTTCCCAGCGCAGCAGATCCGGATTCGGGTGCCCGGGCTGCAGCAGGTCTTCCGGCTTCGCGTGATACGTGAAGCGAAACGTATCGTAGGGCACGAGCATCTCGCGCTTGCCGAGCAGCTTGACGTCGAAGCGCTCGAGCACGCCCGTGTACACGAAGGCATCGTCGTTGGTGTAGATGCCGCTGCTGCTCCCATGCGGCACGTCGTCGGCCATCTCGACGGGGCGCACGCGGCGCTGTCCCGGGAAGTAGACCCACGCGCGCCGTGGCTCCCGCGCCGTGTTGACCGAGTCGATCAGGAGCAGCGCCTCGCCGGCGCGACGCTGCGGCCCGGAATAGTTCACTCGCCACAGGAACCACGGCTCGTCTTCGCGCAGCGGTTCGCGACGCCCTGGATCGTAGGCCGGAAACTCCCAGAGCGATTGCGCGGTCGAGGTGAGCACGTGCTGTCCGGTCGCATCGACCAGCCAGCTGTCGTACTTGAACTGCACCGCTTCGCCCTGGTAGCGCAGTCGATGATTCCACATCACCTCGCGGCCGTCGCGCGGGATCGGGAACGGCACGCCCGGGCGCACGCCGGCGATGCCGATGCCGTCGTGGGACAGGTGCGCATCGGTCGCGTTGCGATGCGTGTTCTCGAGCACGAACGGTGGGAACGCGACGTCACGATGCGTCGGATAGACGTCGACGCGGAAGGTCGGATAGCGACGGAGGAGTTCGAGCGTGCCGGCGGTGAGCTGCGATGCGGCCTGGCCGACGCTGCCTCCGTTGAGCGACTGCAGCGGCTTCTCATCCGCAAACGGATCAGCCCGGCGCGATTCGGGCGTCCGCGCTCCGGCCACCCGCGGCGCGAGGCCGCCCGTGTAGGCCGGGATACGGCCGTCCGCACTCGCGGCCTGTTCGGCGCCCACGGCGGTGAGCGTCTTGCCCAGCGCCTGCGCTTCCTCCGCAGTGACCTCGGCCCGTGCCCCAGCGCTGGCCACGGCCAGCAGGAGTACCGCACCGAGTCTGGACCGTGTCTTGCACGCCATGCGCCTGCCCCTCGTTCCGATGCCTCACCCGGCTTCCGTCCGGCGTGCAGGCTTGCTCAGTCCGGGGGGGCCCGGCAATCCGTGGAACTACGCGCCTCAGTGGCCCGCGTACACCTTCACCAGTTCGTAGAGGTAGTCCCGACCGTCGTAAAGCGATCGCACCCGCACCCGCTCGTTCAGGCCGTGCACCCCGCCCATGTCGGGTTCGAAGAACAGCGCACCGATGCCATAGGTCGGAATGCCGGCCGCGCCCAGGAACTGGCCGTCGGTCGCGCCCGCCTGGAAGACCGGGATCACCGGCACGCCCGGATAGATCTTCGCCGCCACCTGCTCGATGGGCCCGAGAATCTCCGGCGTGAGCGGCGGGGCCTTCGCCATCGGGCCGCGGGTCGCGAGCTGGGTGACGACGATCTGCGGATCCGCGACGACTTTCGCGAGCGTCTGCCGGACCTCCTCGAAAGTCTGGCCCGGATAGACCCGGCAGTTGACGTTGGCGCGGGCGCGCTGCGGCAACGCGTTCTTCGCGTGACCGGCCTCCATCAGGGTCGCGATGCAGGTGGTGCGCAGCATCGCGTTCCAGGTCGGATCCGCGGCGATGGCCGCGATGGCCTGCGGATCCGACGGATTGCGCACCAGGGCGCGCATCGCCTCGCCGGTCGCGCCGCCCTTGATGTCGGCCATGCGGCTGAAGTACACGCGGGTCGTGTCGTTCAGCTGCACCGGGAACTCGTACTCGCTCAGGCGCGTGAGGCCGGCCGCGAGCCGGTAGATCGCGTTGTCCTTCACCGGGCGGGAACTGTGGCCGCCGGGATTGCGCACTTCGAGCTGGTAGTCCTGGCTCGCCTTCTCGCCGACCTGCACCGTCATCATGACGCGCCGGCCCTCGGCGTCCAGCATCCCCCACGCTCCCTCGTTCAGCGCGAACTCGGCGTCGATCAGCTCGCGCTGCTGCGTCGAGAGATATTCCGCCCCGTTGAACGCGCCGTTCGTCTCCTCGCCGCAGGTAAGTGCGACCTTGAGCGTCCGGCGCGGCCGATAGCCGTCCTGCAGGAAGCGCACGACGGTGTCGACCCAGATCGACGCCATGGCCTTGTCGTCCGCCACGCCGCGCGCGAAGAAGTAGCCGTCTTCCTCGACGAGCGTGAAGGGGTCGCGGGTCCAGTCCTCGCGCTTCGCCTCGACCACGTCGAGGTGCGCGAGCAGCAGCAGCGGACGCGCGGCCGGGTCGCTGCCGGGCAGGATCGCGACGAGGCCGCCCTCCTTCGGATGCTCGGGCAGCGCGAACACGTGGATGTCCGCCTCGGGCAGCCCCGCCTTGCTCAACCGCGCCGCCATCTTCCGTGCGGCCTCGGTGCAGTCGCCCGCGGACAGCGTAGTGTTGGTCTCGACCAGCTCGCGGAAGAGCTCGCGGTACGCGAGCTGGTCCGGGCGGACCGGCGGGTCCGCCAGGGTGGCCGGAGCGGTCGCGCAAAGCAGTTGAGCGGCGAAAAGGGCGGTGATTCGGCGCAGGGTCACGATCGCTGTCCTCGCGGTCCGTCGGATGAATTCAGAGCAGCTGGAAAAGGATGATCACGAGGCCGACCATCGACACGCCGAACACCAGGCTGCGCACCCAGGTGATGCCGAGCATGTAGATCGCGGCGTAGACGACACGCGCCCAGAAGTACATCGCGGCCCCGAGCGCGGTCGTGGCGTTCGCCTTGCCGCTCACGTGCGCCACCAGCACGAGGATGGCGAACAGCACCAGGCTTTCCAGGATGTTGCGGTGCGCACGCTGCGCGCGGCCGAGCCAGCCCCTGCCCTCCACCGGCGTCTCGCGATTGCCGGCCAGCACGGACAACGGGATCTGCAGGCTGGCGCCGACGATCACGATCAGCAGCTGGATCATGGTCAGGGCCGCAGCCCAGACGAGATAGGTGAGATCTGCGGTCATCGCATGTCCTCCGGGTTGATGGGCCACTCGTCGCGCGAGCGTGCAGTCTAGCGGCTTCCCGGCGCGGGAGCGCGCCTCGCGTTCCGGGCGAGCCGGACCCGACCCGGCATCACTTCACGACCGGGTAGCAGGGGTCCCCCCACAGCGTCCCGGGATGGTCGAGCATCACTTCGATGACGAGCGGCACCAGCTTCGCCATCAGCTTCGTGCAGTCCCGGATCTGGTCGCGGTTCACGGAGCTGCCCCAGGTGGCACCGCCATGCATGAGCTGATTGCGCAGCGTGTAGATGCGCGACAGCACTACGCTGAGCACCGTCACGGTGTCGCGACCGCCGAGTGCCGCGGCGGCCAGGCGCTTGGCTTCCGCGAAGCGGCGCTTCCACTCCTCCTCCGGCAGCCTGCCATTCTGGAAGCTCCAGAAATCCTGGAACACGTAGGCGTTGTCGAGCAGCAGCCGGATGCTGCCGGTGAACTCGTTCCAGACCAGTTCCTCGAAGCGTCCGCGGGCGGCATCGAGCGCGACGAGCTTGTTCAGGAAGTCGCGGAACGTCGCCTGCTCGGAGAGCCGGTAGCGTTCGTCGATCTCGGTGGCGTAGGCCGCATTGAAGGCGATCCAGAGAAAGATGAACTGGCCGTCCGGGTCGCTCGCGCCTTCGAGTTGCTCGGCGCGATGCAACCAGCTCAAGGCCCGGTGCACCCGGAGCCCGAGATTCTCGGGGTGCGCGTGTCGTTCCGCACGCTGACGCTCCTTGAGCCTCGAGAAGTCCACTCGCTCACTGCTCCCGGGGGACGGGCGCGCACCGCCTCACGAACGGCAGGCTGCGACGACGAGGTCGGCGAAGCCGCGCGGGTCGTCTTCCTGGATGAAGTGCCCGCCGTGCAGAGTGGTGTGCGGCTGGCCCCGGGTGCCCGGCACGACCTCGAGCCACGGAGCGTCGCCGCCCCGGGTGATCGGGTCGCCGTCGCTGAAGCAGCAGATGAACGGTCGCGTCCAGCCCTCGAACACCTTCCAGGCGCGCTGCTGGTCAGGGACGGCGACGTCGTCCGGCTCCATCGGCACGAGCGACGGGTAGACGCGCGCGGCGGCCTTGTACGCGTTCGACGGGAACGGCGCCTCGTAGGCCGCGAGCTCCTGCGGCGTCAGGCGGCGCCGGGTTCCGCTCTGCACGATGCGACCGATCGGGAAGACCGGGCTCCAGCGCGAGAACGCACGCCAGCGGCGGAAGGCCTTCGACGCGCCCGACCCGGCCGGCAGACCGCCATTGCTGAGCAGGATGCGCACGAACCGCTGTGGCATCGCGGCCGCGAGCCTGAGCCCGATCAGCGATCCCCAGTCCTGGCAGACGAGCGTGATGTCCCGCAGGTCGAGCGCCTCGAGCCAGTGGCGGATCCAGGCCACCTGGCCCGCATAGCTGTGGTCGCTCCGGGCGGCCGGCTTGTCGGAGCGGCCGAAGCCGATCAGGTCCGGCGCCACCGCGCGCAGACCGGCGGCCGTCACGATGGGGATCATGTGGCGATACAGGTAGGACCACGTCGGTTCGCCGTGCAGCATCAGGACCGGCGGCGCGTCCGGCGGGCCGGTGTCGACGTAATGCAGCCTCAACTCGGGCGTGACCGGGTGGTAGCGCGGCTCGTAGGGAAAATCGGGCAGGTCGGCAAACCGACTGTCAGGCGTGCGCAGGATCTTCATGGCCGGCCTCCGGTGGGCGGACGTCTATTCGAACCCAAACGATTCTGATTTGCCAATGCCGGCGCAGGACTCGCCGCCGCACTTCGGGTATCGTGCGGAGTCCGGCCCGCCAAACGCGCCCGACTCCATTTCCTCGACGGCACGATCAACCCCCATGAAGACCCGAATCACCGAACTCCTCGGCATCGAACACCCCATCATCCAGGGCGGCATGCACTTCGTCGGTTTCGCGGAACTCGCCGCAGCCGTCTCCAATGCCGGCGGTCTCGGCATCATCACCGGCCTCACGCAGCGCACGCCCGAACTGCTCGCGAACGAAATCCGCCGCTGCCGCGAGATGACGGACAAGCCCTTCGGCGTGAACCTCACGTTCCTGCCGACCGTCAATGCGCCGGACTATCCGGGCTACGTGCGCGCCATCATCGAGGGCGGCGTGAAGGTGGTCGAGACGGCGGGCCGCAACCCCGAGCAGGTGATGCCCCATCTCAAGGCCGCCGGCATCAAGGTGATCCACAAGTGCACCTCGGTGCGCCACTCGCTCAAGGCGCAGTCGATCGGCTGCGACGCGGTCAGCGTCGACGGCTTCGAGTGCGGCGGTCACCCGGGCGAGGACGACGTGCCGAACTTCATCCTGCTGCCGCGCGCGGCCGA
>CAZRKS010000012.1:0-23346 GCA_964600315.1 uncultured Steroidobacteraceae bacterium
GCGCCCGTCGTGTTCGACGCGACCCACTCGGTGCAGCTCCCGGGCGGGCAGGGCAATGCGTCCGGCGGCCAGCGGGAATTCGTGCCGGTCCTGGCGCGCGCCGCAGTGGCGGCCGGCGTGTCGGGCGTGTTCATGGAGACCCATCCGGATCCGGCGCAGGCGCTGTCGGACGGCCCGAATGCGTGGCCGCTCGAGCGCATGCGTTCGCTGCTCACGGTACTCAAGGAAGTGGATGCCGCGGTCAAGTCGCGGCCGTACGAGGAAACGCAATTATGACGAAGATCATCGACATCAAGGCCCGCGAAATCGTCGACTCCCGCGGCAATCCCACCGTCGAGGCGGACGTGTACGTCGAAGGCGGCGTGACGGGCCGCGCGGCGGTCCCGTCCGGGGCCTCCACCGGCACGCGCGAGGCCGTGGAACTGCGCGACGGCGACAAGAAGCGCTACCTCGGCAAAGGGGTGCTCAAGGCGGTTGCGAACGCGAACGGCGAGATCCGCGCGGCGCTGCTCGGCCACGACGTGCGCGACCAGGCCGGGCTCGACCGCCGCATGATCGAACTCGATGGCACGGACACGAAATCGCGCCTCGGTGCGAACGCCATCCTCGCCGTGTCGCTCGCCGCCGGCCATGCGGCCGCCCGCGCCTCGGGGCAGGGTCTCTGGCGGCTGCTCGGCGGGCCGGGCCCCAAGGTCATGCCGGTGCCGATGATGAACATCATCAACGGCGGTGCCCACGCCGACAACAGCGTGGACATCCAGGAATTCATGATCCTGCCGGTCGGCGCGCCGAATTTCAGCGAGGCGCTGCGCTGCGGCGCCGAGATCTTCCACACGTTGAAGAAGGTGCTGCACGAGAGCGGGCTCGCGACCGCGGTCGGCGACGAGGGCGGCTTCGCGCCGAACCTGCCGTCGAACGAAGCGGCGCTCGAGACGATCCTGCAGGCGGTCGAACGCGCCGGCTACAAGGCCGGCCGCGACGTCTACCTCGGCCTCGACGTGGCGAGCTCGGAGTTCTTCCAGGACGGCGTCTATCACCTCGAGTCCGAGGGCCGCAAGTTCACGGCGGCGCAGTTCGTCGACTACCTGGCCGGTCTCGCCGACCGCTACCCGATCGTCACCATCGAGGACGGCATGGCGGAGGGCGACTGGGACGGCTGGGCACTGCTCACGCAGCGGCTGGGCCGCCGGATCCAGCTGGTCGGCGACGACATATTCGTCACCAACACCAGGATCCTGCGCGAGGCCGTCGCGCGCGGCATCGCCAACTCGATCCTGATCAAGCCGAACCAGATCGGCACGCTGACCGAGACGCTCGCCGCCATCGACATGGCGGCGGAAGCCGGCTACAGCTCGGTGGTGTCGCACCGCTCGGGCGAGACCGAGGACAGCACGATCGCCGACATCGCCGTGGCGACGCGCGCCACGCAGATCAAGACGGGCTCGCTCTGCCGCTCGGACCGCATCGCGAAGTACAACCAGCTGCTGCGCATCGAGGCGGAACTCGGCCGCGACGCGGGCTACGCCGGCCGCGACGCGTTCCCCGTGCCGCCGCCGGCGGGCGGCTGATCATTGCGCAGGAGGCTCGCGCCCGGCATGGATTCTGCTAATCTCTCGCGCCCATGATGATCCGCATCGTCGCCGGCCTGTTGCTCGCGGGCGTCCTCGCCCTGCAGTACCGGCTCTGGGTGTCCCCGAACGGGATGCGCGACGTGTGGCGTACCGAGCAGGCGATCGAGGCGCAGAAGGTCGAGAACCAGCGCCTCGCCGAGCGAAACCGCACGCTCGCCGCCGAGGTGCACGACCTCAAGGAAGGGCGGGCCGCGATCGAAGAGCGTGCCCGCACCGACCTCGGCATGATCCGTGCCGGCGAGACCTTCTTCCAGGTCGTGCCGCCGGCGCCGGGCACCGCAGCGCAAACCGCGCCCGAGCGCAGGACGGCCCAGGCCGAGAGCAAATGAGGGCGCGAGTGCGCCGCTGGGCCGTCGTCGTGGCGGCCGGGCGGGGCCAGCGTTTCGGCGGCGCCGTCCCGAAGCAATACGTCCGGCTGCTCGGGCGACCGGTGCTCTCCTGGTCGCTGGGCGCACTGCTCAGCGAGCGCGCCGTGGAGGGTGTCATGGTGGCGCTCGCACCGCGCGACCGCCGCTGGCGCGGTGTCCTCGAATCGCGCGACGCGCGCGTGAGCACCTGCCAGGGCGGCGACCGTCGCGAAGCCTCGGTCGCGAACGCGCTCGCGGCGTTGGCGGATCGCGCGCGCGACGCCGACTGGGTGATCGTGCACGATGCCGCGCGGCCGTGCCTGCGGCGCGAGGATCTGCGCGCGCTGATCGAGGCCACCCGCGACGATCCGGTCGGCGGACTGCTGGCCACCCCGGTGACGGACACGCTCAAGGCGGACGACGGGCAGGGGCGCAGCCTGCGGACCGCGCCGCGCGACGGTCTCTGGCGGGCACTCACGCCGCAGATGTTCCGCTATGGGTTGTTGAAGCGCGCGCTGGCCCTCTGTCTCGAGCGCGAGCGGCCGGTGACTGACGAAGCGTCGGCCATCGAGGCGCTCGGGTTTCGCCCGCGGCTGGTGCCGGGCCGTCCGGACAATATCAAGCTGACGAGCGTCGCCGATCGCGTGATCGCCGAGGCGGTGCTGCGGCAGGGGAGGGCGAGGCGATGAGAGTGGGCATCGGGTACGACGTGCACGCCTTCGGGCCGGGCGATCACGTGATGCTGGGCGGCGAACGCATCGCGCACACGCAGGGTGTCGTCGCGCACTCGGACGGCGACGTGCTGCTGCACGCGCTCTGCGACGCGCTGCTCGGCGCGATGGGCCTCGGCGACATTGGCCAGCATTTCCCGGACACCGATCCGCGCTGGAAGGGCGTCGACAGCCGCCACTTCGTGCGCCACTGCGCCGCGCTCCTGCACCAGCACCAGTGGCGGCTGGTCAACGCCGACCTGACCCTGATTGCCGAGGCGCCGCGCCTCGGACCCCATCGCGAGGCGATGCGGCGACACATTGCCCACGACCTCGGTTGCGCGAGCGACCGGATCAACATCAAGGCGACCACCAGCGAGGGACTCGGCGCGCTCGGCCGCGGCGAAGGGCTCGCCGCGCAGGCCATCGTGCTGCTCGCGCACGCCGGCAGTTCGCACGGTCACTGATGGCTGCAGAGCTGCCGACCGCACACGGTGAGCCGCCGGCCACCGGCCGCATCCGGACGCACCCCGAGGACTTCTTCGTCGAGGAGCAGCTAGGCTTCGAGCCGGACGGCGCCGGCGGGCACGCGCTGCTCATCGTCGAGAAGCGCGGCGCCAATACGGGCTGGGTCGCCGCGCAGCTCGCCGCCGCGGCAGGCGTGCCGGTGCGCGACGTCGGTTCGAGCGGGAAGAAGGACCGTCATGCCGTCACGCGACAGGCCTACACGCTGCCATGGCCGGCGACGACGCCCCTCGATCCCTGCCTGGCATTTGCGGGCGAGGGCTACCGGGTACTCTCGGCCACGAGGCACGGGCGCAAGCTGCGGCCCGGTGCGCATCGGGGCAATCGGTTCGTGTTGCGCGTGCGCGAGCTCGCGGGCGATCGGACCGCCCTCGACGAGCGGCTCGCCGTGATCGCTGCCCGGGGCGTGCCGAACTATTTCGGTCCGCAGCGTTTCGGCCGGGCGGGCGCCAATCTCATCCGCGCTCGCGACTGGGCCGCGGGTGGCCAGGCACCTCGTGACCGCGGCCAGCGCGGTTTTGCGCTATCGGCGGCGCGCAGCGAACTCTTCAATCAGTTGCTGGCCGAACGCGTCCGGCTCGGGAACTGGGCATCCCTGCTGCCGGGCGAAGCCGTGCTGCTCGACGGGCGGCGCAGCTTCTTCCCTGCGGAGCAGGTCGACGAGGTGCTGCGCGAGCGTTGTGCCGGCATGGACGTGCATCCGAGCGGGCCGCTGCCGGGTCGAGGATCGTCGCCGGCATTGGGTGCCGCGCGCGCCCTCGAGGATGCGGTTGCAGCTCGTGAGCCGGACCTCCTGCGTCTGCTCGAGTCGCAGGGACTCGAGCACGAGCGGCGCAGCCTGCGCCTGCCGGTGCGTTCGCTCGAGTGGCGATGCGAGGGTGATGAACTGCGGCTCGGGTTCGAGCTGCCGCGCGGCACGTTTGCGACGGCCGTGCTGCACGAACTGCTGCGCGACGCCTGGGACGCGGGCGAGGGAGGGGAGGATTGATCAGCGGGGCGACACGGGTGGCGGGCGGCGCACGCGGCTGGCGCCGAGCAGCACGTAGACCGCGCCCGTGCCGCCGTCGACCGGCCGCGCGGAGGCGAAGGCCAGCACGTCGTCCAGGCGTCGCAGCCAGTGGTTGACGACGTGCTTGAGCACCGGTCCGCGCGGGCCCGAACCGCGCCCCTTGCCGTGGATCACGCGGACGCAGCTCAGGCCGTGCGTCACGGCCCCGCCGATGAATTCGCGCAGCGCCTCGTGCGCGGCGTGGCGGCCGAGCCCGTGCAGGTCGACCTCGGCCTCGACGGCATACTGGCCGCGCCGCAGGCGCCGCAGCGTCTCGTCGCGCACGCTCGGTCGGCGGAACAGCATTTCCTCGCCGGAGTCGAGCAGCGCGGGATCGGCGGGCGGCAGCAGGCTCTCGCGCAACACTTCCTGTTCGGCTGCGCGCGCGAAGCGGGCGACGGCCGGCGGCTTCGGCACGACGGGCTTGTCCCCGCCGGCCGGCAGCGGACGCACGCCGCGCATGGCGGCGCGGAAGGCTCGTTCGTCGTCCTCGGACATCGTGCCCACCTCGCCCGGTTCGCTATCGGCCGTCGGGAGGATTCCAGTATAGTGCCGCGCATTTCCCACGGTCCCGCCGCTTGAGAATCCTGGTCAGCAACGATGACGGCTACCGCGCCGAGGGCCTGCAGCAACTCGCCGACGCCCTGCGGCCGCTCGCGGAGATCACCGTCGTCGCGCCGGACCGCAACCGCAGCGGCGCGAGCAATTCGCTCACGCTCGACGTACCGGTGCGCGTGTCGGGTTTCGGCGAGCGCATGTACTACGTGAACGGCACGCCGACCGACTGCGTGCACCTCGCGATCTCCGGCCTGTTCGACTTCGAGCACGACATGGTGGTCTCGGGCATCAACGACGGCGCGAACCTCGGCGACGACGTGCTCTATTCCGGTACGGTCGCGGCGGCGGTCGAGGGGCGATTCCTGGGCCTGCCGACCATGGCGGTCTCGCTGGTCGTGCGCGAGGGCCGGCACTTCGCCACCGCCGCGCGGGTGGCGAGCGAACTCGTCATGCGCCTCACCCGAAGCCCGCTGCACAGTTCCATGATCCTGAACGTCAACGTCCCGGACGTCCCCTACGAGCACCTGCGCGGCTTTCGCGTCACGCGCCTCGGGCACCGGCACCGCTCGGAACCGGTGGTGCGCACGTCCGATCCGCGCGGGCGACCCGTGTACTGGGTCGGGCCGGCGGGCGAGGGCGCGGACGCCGGCGAAGGCACGGACTTCCATGCGGTCGCGAGCGGCTGCGTCTCGGTGACGCCGCTGCAAGTGGATCTCACGCGGCACTCGGCGCTCGCCGAACTCGACGACTGGCTGCGCGGGCGCGGGCCGTGACGGAGCGCAGCAGGTGAGCGGATCGCGCATGACCGGCATCGGCATGACCTCGGCGCGCACGCGCGACCGACTGATCGCGCGCCTGCGCGAGCAGGGCATCGCCGACCCGAACGTGCTCGAGCGCATCCGCGCCGTGCCGCGCCACGTGTTCGTGGACGAGGCGCTCGCGAGCCGGGCCTACGAGGACACGGCGCTGCCCATCGGCCACGGCCAGACCATCTCGCAGCCCTACATCGTGGCGCGCATGACGGCGGCGCTCCTCGAGGGCGGCGCGCCGCGCAAGGTGCTCGAGGTCGGCACCGGCTGCGGCTACCAGACGGCCGTGCTCGCGCCGCTCGTCGCGACGCTCTACAGCGTCGAGCGCATCGCCGCGCTCCAGGTGCGTGCGCGACGCGTGCTGCGCGACCTCAGGATCGCCAACGTCTTCATGCGGCACGGTGACGGCTTCGAGGGCTGGCCGCCCTATGCGCCGTACGACGGCATCATCGTCGCGGCGGCGGCGATGGCGATTCCCACGGCGCTGCTCGACCAGCTCGGCAACGGCGGACGGCTGATCATGCCGGTGGGACCGGATCGCGAGCAGCAGCTCCTGCGCGTGACCCGGCGCGGCGAGAGCTTCGAGCGCGAGGTGCTCGGGCCGGTGACCTTCGTGCCGCTGCTGCAGGGGCTGGGCTAGGGCCCCGCCAGCCACTCGACGACGTTCCGGACGTAGCGGGCGTTCTGCTCCGCGCCGGGCGCGTTCAAACCCATTCGCCGCCCGTCGGCCGCGATCTGCGCGGTGAACATCCCGGCCTCGCCGAAGATCGCGACCCGTCCGCGACCGAACTCGAAGGCGGCACCCTGCAGCCAGCCGCCGACCGGGATCCTGCGGGTCTGCAGCGTGAACTGCCACGGCTTGTCCGGCATCAGCGACACGAAGTCAGCGGGCACCACGAGGAGCGGCGACGCATCGCCCGCGCATCGAAATGCCTGACCGGCGAAGGTGGCGATCTCCGTCACTCGGGTGGACGGGGTGGGACCGCTCGTGATCGGGTGCTCGCGCAGGGTTCCATCTGCGAGGGAGAACATCGTCGGTCGCGTGAATGCCGCGCGGCCCTCCGCTTCGGTCGTGAAGGCGGCCACCGCGAAGCCGTCGTTGAAATCGCAGCCGAACGCAGCCGCAAGGGTCGCCGCCGCGCCCGGAAACGGCATGTGGTCGGCGATCAGCAGCAGACGCCCCCCCTCGCGGACCCAACCGGCGACGGCGCCGACCTCCCCGGGCGTGAACGCCGTGGGCGTGGGGGAGGGGTACTGGTCCCAAGGCGCGTCGCTTGGCTGCGCATTGGCAATGACGAGGACCCGGCAGTCCGCCGGCGGTCCGCTTTCGAGCTGTGTGTCGAGCGCCCGCAGCCGGTAGCCATCGGCAGTCAGCAGATCGCCGAAAGGCCCGAAGAGCCCGTCGAGCCGGTGAAAGTTGTGGTGCGCCTGGTCGACGCACAGCAGCGCGCCCGTGCCGGGCGCGCTCGCAGGGTCGGTGACCACCGGCCGATAGGAGCGATCCGGCCGCGGGCCATCGTCGGCGCGACCGACCGCCGAAACGGCCAGCAGGACCAGCAGTGCGGGCACTCGCGAGGCGGTCATCACGCCGCCATCCTACCCGAAAGACATGACCGAAAGGTCATTGGAGGCCGTCGGCAGCCTCCGGGCCGATGCCTCGCGGGTGGGCCCTGCGACGCCCTGGAATACTGTCGAGGAGCCGGAGCACGCTGCCGGCCCAACGACGAGGCGTTGACAGGGCCCCGTTGTCTGACTAATGTGACCACCGGGTCATGTACGGTTCGGCACCGCGCCCGGGCTCGCGACTCCTGGTCCAGGACGCGCCGGGCGCCACACGGGGGAGATCTCGATGAAGCACACATTGCTGGCCGGTTGCGTCGCAAGCGTTCTTCCGGCCGCCGCCATCGCGCAGACGGTCACCGACACCGGCCTCGAAACCATCGTGGTGACCGCGACGCGGCGCGCACTCGAGGTGCAGGACGTTCCGCAGACGATCAACGTGTTCTCGGAGCAGTCCCTGAAGGACCTCGGCAGCCAGGACTTCGCCAACCTCGCGAACTCGGTCGCAGGCGTCGAACTGCGCCAGGACCAGGCGGGGCAGGGCAGCGTCGGCATCCGCGGCATCCTGCCGCTCGACGAGGGCAACCTGTACGGCGGCCCGAACAGTGCGAGCGGCGTCTACGTCGGCGAACTCCCGCTGAGCGCCGCCGGGCGCTTTCCGGTGCTGAGCCCGTTCGACATGCAGCGGGTCGAGGTCCTGAAGGGGCCCCAGGGCACGCTGTTCGGCGAGGGATCGCTCGCCGGCACGGTGCGTTTCATTCCGATCGCGGCGGACTCGACCGGCTTCGACGCGGCGGCGGACATGCTGTACTCGGGCACGACCGGCGGCGGCGACAATTTCATCGTGAACGGCATGGTGAACGTGCCGCTCGCGACCGACCTGGCGGCATTGCGTGTGGCCGGTTACTACCGGGACATGGGCGGCTACACGAACGCGCGCATCTCCGACGGCATCACGGTCTTCAAGACGATCGAGGACGCGAACACCGAGGAGAGTTCCGGCGGCCGCGCGCTGCTCACCTTCACTCCGGGCGACGACCTTAGGATCACGCTGCTCGCGTTGATGAACGGCACGGACAACGGCTTCCGCAACCGCGCGACGAAGAACCTGACTGGCTCGTTCTCGGTCGAGGAGCACGCCGAAGACGACCTCGACGCCTACAACTTCGAGCTCGATTACGATTTCAGCTTCGCACAGCTGGTCGCGAGCTACTCGTACACGGACCGCACCATCAACGCCTACTACGACCAGTCGGGGTTCGTGCCGATCGTCAAGGGAGCCTACGCGCTGCTGTCGGCGGCGACCGGGCTGCCATTCCCGACGGTGACCGGCGTGTACGGCAAGCAGGACATGGGGTCCCGGGCGGACATCGGCGACATCCGCCTCGTCTCGAAAGCCGACGGAGCGTTTCAGTGGACGGTCGGCGCCTTCTACCGCCAGACCGACACGCTCTACCGTCTCGACGGCAACTCCATCGACGCGGTGCCGCCGCCGATCTGGGCCGCAGTCACGGGTGCGCTGACCGGTGGGGCGATCCGCATCCCGGATGCGCTGGTGTCGAAGAGCACGGCGACGTACGACCAGTGGGCCATCTACGGCGAGGCATCCTACGACCTGGGCGACAGCTGGCAGTTTCTCGCCGGTGGACGGCTGTTCGAGGAGACCCGTGACTCCGTGGCCACCTGGAGCAGCGCGTTCGCATTCCTCACGGGCGGGGCAGTCCCCGGCACGGCCAGGAGCGACGGCGATTCGACGCTGTTCCTGCCCAAGGCTTCGGTGACCTACCACTTCAATCCCGACGTCCTCGGCTACGCGCTCTACAACGAGGGGTTCCGCAGCGGCGGACAGAACGACTTCCTGGCGCTGACCGGCGGCCCGCCCGACTACGATCCAGAGACCCTGGACAACGTGGAGCTCGGCCTCAAGTCGGTGCTGCTCGACAACTCGGTCATCGTCAACGTGTCGCTGTACTACATGGACTGGCACGACCTGCAGCAGGTCGTCGCGCAGGGCATCGGCGGCATCGGCGAGTCCATCGACAACGTGGGCGACGCGCACAGTGCCGGTGTCGACTTCGAAACGCGCTGGCGGGCGACGGACAGCCTCGAGTTCGCGCTCACGGCATCGCTGCTGCAGGCCGAGCTCGACAATGACGTGGTGCTGCCGCCCAGCGCGGGCAATCTCGTCGTGCCGAAGGGAACGCGGATCCCGGGCACGTCCGACAACTCGTTCAGCGTGGGTGCAACGTACCGGTTCCCGGCATTCGCGGGGACGCAGGGCTTCCTCGGCGGCCGCGTGACGGAGCGCGGCGACATCATCTCGAGCCTCGACACGTACAAGGAAACCACGAGCGGCGCCACGACGCTGGACCTGCGCATCGGCATCGAGGCGGACAACTGGCAGCTGTACCTGTTCGGCGGAAACGTCACCAACTCGGCGGTGCCGCTGCGCCAGGATCCTGCGATCGACGACAGCTACACCGGGCAGCCCCTCTACTACTGGGGCAGCCCGCGCACGATCGGGGTCAACCTGCGCGTCGGGTTGTAGCCCGGTCGCCTGGCGACGGTGCCGGACTCCCCCCTGGTCCGGCACCGCTGCCGGCGTCCGTCGCACCGCCGAGACCGCGAATCGTCGTCACCATTGCATGCACCGAGCCAGGTCGTTCGCCGATCGCCCCTTCGCCGCGCCGCCACCCGACGCGGATCCGGAGGAGACCGCCGAGTGGATCGAGTCGCTCGCGTCCGTGGCCCTTGCGGCGGGTCCCGAGCGGGCCATGCACCTGCTCGGGCAACTGGAGTTCCAGGCGCAGCAGCTGGGCATCCTCGCCAAGATCCCGCCGTACTCCGCCTACCAGAACACGATCCCGCTCGAGCGGCAGGGAAGCTATCCGGGCGATCTCGCGCTCGAGGAGCGCATCACGGCCATCGTCCGCTGGAACGCTCTCGCCATGGTCGTGAAAGCGAACAAAGCCTACGGCGAACTCGGCGGTCACATCGCGAGCTACGCCTCGGCGGCGGAGATCTTCGAGATCGGTTTCAATCACTTCTTCCGTGGCCCTGAGGCCCCCGGCGGCGGCGATCTCGTCTTCTTCCAGCCGCACTCGGCACCGGGCGTCTACGCCCGCGCGTTCCTCGAGGGGCGGCTGACTCGCGAGCAGCTCGATCACTACCGGCAGGAAACCGGCGGCAGCGGCTTGAGTTCGTATCCCCATCCGTGGCTGATGCCGCACTTCTGGCAGTTTCCCACGGGCTCGATGGGCCTCGGCCCGATCATGGCGATCTACCAGGCGCGCTTCATGCGCTACCTCGAGCACCGCGGCCTCCTGGCGCCCGCTGACCGGCGCGTCTGGGGCGTGTTCGGCGATGGCGAAATGGACGAGCCCGAAGCGATCGGCGCCCTTACGCTGGCGGCGCGCGAGCGGCTCGACAACCTCGTGTTCGTCATCAACTGCAACCTGCAGCGACTCGACGGCCCGGTGCGCGGCAACGGGCAGATCATCCGGGAACTCGAGGCGCTCTACACCGGTGCCGGCTGGAACGTCATCAAGGTGCTGTGGGGTTCAGACTGGGACGCCTTGTTCGCGCGCGATCGCAACCACGCCCTGCTGCGCCAGTTCGCCGGAACCGTCGACGGCCAGTACCAGACGCTCGGCGCGAACGACGGCGCCTACAACCAGGAGCACTTCTTCAAGCTGGACCCCGAACTGCAGGCGCTCGTGGCGCACATGACGCCGCAGGAGATCGACGGCCTGAAGCGTGGCGGTCACGACCTGCGCAAGCTCCACGCAGCGTACTCGGCCGCGTGCACCCACCGCGGCCAGCCCACGGTCATCCTCGCCAAGACCAAGAAAGGCTATGGCATGGGGGCGGCGGGTGAATCGCGGATGACCACCCACGTCCAGAAGAAGCTCGAGCTTGCCGACCTCGTCGAATTCCGCGAGCGGTTCCACCTGCCGCTCGGCGATCCGGACCTCGAGGAGATGAATTTCCTGCACCCTGGCGAGGGCAGCCGCGAGGTGAACTACCTGCGCGAGCGCCGCACCACGCTCGGCGGTTCACTGCCGTGCCGCCGGCCCGTCGGCGAGCCGCTCGAGACGCCCGCGACGGACGAGTTCGCGCGATTCGCGCTGCAGCCGGACGGCAAGGAGATGTCGACGACGATGGCGTTCGTCAGGATGCTCTCGTCGCTGCTGAGGCATCCCTCGCTCGGCCCGCGCGTCGTGCCGATCGTGGCCGACGAAGCGCGCACGTTCGGCATGGCAGGCCTCTTCCGCCAGGTCGGCATCTATGCGCCGGACGGCCAGCTCTACGAACCCGAGGACGGCCGCTCGATGCTGCGCTACCGGGAGTCGCAGGACGGGCAGCTGCTCGAGGAGGGCATCACCGAGGCCGGTGCGATGTCGTCCTGGATCGCCGCCGGCACGTCCTACGCGGTGCACGGCGAGGCCATGCTGCCGGTCTACATCTACTACTCGATGTTCGGCTTCCAGCGCGTCGGCGATCTGATCTGGGCCGCCGCCGACCAGCGGGCGCGCGGCTTCCTGGTCGGCGCCACCGCCGGGCGCACGACCCTGGCCGGCGAGGGTCTGCAGCACCAGGACGGCTCGAGCCTCGTCGCCGCCGCCACCGTACCGACCTGCCGGGCCTACGATCCGGCATTCGCCTGCGAGATTGCGGTCATCGTCCGCCACGGCCTGCACCGGATGCTCACGGAGCGACGAGACGAGTTCTACTACCTGACGGTGACCAACGAGAACTACCGACAGCCGTCGCTGCCGGAGGGTGTCGAGGATGCCGTCGTGCGCGGCATGTACCGGGTGTCCGGGCCCGGACCGGGCGCCGATGCGGCAGCCGTGCGTTTGCTCGGATCGGGTGCGATCCTGCGCGAGGTGCTCGCGGCCGCCGATCTCCTGCGTGACGATTGGAATGTTGCCGCCGAAGTGTTCAGCGTGACGAGCTTCTCCGAGCTCGCTCGGGAGGCGAGCGACCTCGAACGCTGGAACCGACTGCATCCGGGCTCGGAGCCGCGCGTGAGTCACGTCGCGCAATGCCTCGCGGGCCCGGCGCCGGTCGTGGCCGCGACGGACTATGTGCGCGCCTGGCCGGGCCTGATCGCGCCGTTCGTGCCGGCGCCCTACACGACGCTCGGCACGGATGGGTTCGGGCGCAGCGACACGCGCGAGGCGCTGCGACGATTCTTCGAGGTCGATCGGCAGCACGTCGTTGTCGCGGCGCTGCACGCGCTCGCGCGCGCAGGAGTCGTGCCCGTCGAGCGCGTCGCCACGGCGATCGCCCGTTACGGCCTGCCGACGGATGTCGGTGCCCCGTGGACGAGGTGACCCGCGACGCCGCGTCCGCGGACGTCTGTGTTCCGGACATCGGTGACTATCACGACGTGCCGGTCATCGAAATCCTGGTGCGCGCGGGAGACGTGGTCGGGGCCGGCGATCCGCTCGTCATCCTGGAGTCCGACAAGGCCACGCTCGAGGTGCCGGCGCCCGCGGCGGGCGTCGTCCGGGACATCGTGGTCGCCGTCGGGGACCGAGTTTCTGCCGGCTCCAGCATCGTCAGGCTGGTCCCGGCCGGGGCGGCGGTCCCGGCGCCGCGGATGCCGGATGCGGCACCGAGTCCGCGCGCGCCGCCTGCAAAGCCTGCGGTCGAGGTGGCTGCGCCGCGATCGACGGATCCTGGCGCACAAACTCGCGGAGAGCACGACCGGTCCGCCCGCTACTGCGGCCCGGCCGTGCGGCGCATGGCGCGGGAACTGGGCGTCGATCTCCAGGCGGTGGACGCATCCGGCCCGCGCGGGCGGATCGTCAAGGCAGACGTCCTCGGGCACGTCCGCAAGAGGCTGGTCGGGACGGATGCTGCGGCACGGCCGCGGGCCGCGCCCGACACCGCCGCGCCGAAATGGGACTTTGCGAAGTTCGGTCCGGTCGAGGTGCAGCCTCTGTCCCGCATTCGTCGCATCTCGGCGGTCAACCTGGCGCGGAACTGGGCGACGGTTCCGCACGTCACGAACCACCATGACGCCGACGTGACCGAGATCGAGGAATTCCGTCGCAGCGTCAATTGCGAAGGGCAGGGGCAGGGCGTGAAAGTGACGCTGCTCGCGTTCGTGATGAAAGCCTGTGCGGCCGCGTTGCGGGCTCATCCCGCGTTCAACGCCAGTCTCGACGGCGACAATCTCGTGCTCAAGCAATACGTCCATCTCGGGTTCGCCGTCGACACGGCGGGCGGGCTCGTCGTGCCGGTCGTGCGGGACGCCGACCGCAAGGGCGTGCTCGACCTGGCGCGCGAAGCGGGTCGCCTCGCCGAGCGGGCGAGGGCCGGGCAGTTGAAGCCCGAGGAGATGCAGGGAGGCTGCTTCACGATCTCCTCCCTCGGCGCGGCCGGCGGGCGGTATTTCACGCCGATCATCAACGCCCCCGAGGTGGCGATCCTGGGGCTCTCGGCTGCGGCGACGCGCCCGGCCTGGAACGGCCGCGAGTTCGTCCCGCGCATGATCCTGCCGCTGTCGCTGTCGTGGGACCACCGCGCCCTGGACGGGGCTGCGGCGGCGCAGTTCAATCATTTCCTCGTCACGGCCCTCGGGGACATCCGCAGGCTGCTGCTCTAGCAAGAGCGGGAGGTGCACATGAGAGGTGGCGATCGGGTGGAGCAGGTCGCGACGCGCCTCGTCGAGTTGAGGCGCGACCTGCACGCTCACCCGGAACTGGGATACGAGGAACACCGGACCGCCGGCATCATCGCCCAGAGACTTCGCGACTGCGGCCTCGAGGTGCTGACCGGGCTCGGCGGGACAGGCGTGGTCGGGACGCTGAGGCGGGGGAACTCCTCACGCGCCATCGGGCTGCGCGCCGACATGGACGCCCTGCCGCTCGTCGAACTCGGCGACGCTCCGCACCGTTCACGCAGCGAGGGGCGCATGCATGCGTGCGGGCACGACGGGCACTCGGCCATGCTGCTCGGTGCGGCTGAGTTGCTGTCCGAGGCATCGGGTCTCGACGGCAGCGTGCACTTCATCTTCCAGCCGGCCGAGGAACAGGGCGCCGGGGCGCGGGCGATGTTCCGCGACGGTCTCCTCGAGCGTTGCCCGATGCAGCAGGCCTTCGCGCTGCACAACTGGCCCGGTCTCGCCGTCGGCGACCTGCAGGTGCGCGAAGGGCCGATGATGGCGGGCGCCGACCGGTTCGAGATCCGCATCACCGGCCGCGGGGGCCATGCCGCCATGCCGCACGAGGCGCTCGACGTGATCGTGGCCGGGAGCGCGCTGGTGCAGGCGTTGCAGACGCTCGTCGCGCGCAACACCGATCCGCTGCAGTCGGCCGTGCTGAGCGTCACGCGCTTTGCCGCCGGGCACACCACGAACGTGCTCCCGGAGTGCGCGGAGCTCGCCGGCACGGTCCGCTCGTTCGTACCCGAGGTCCGCGACGCGCTCGAGGCCGGCATGCGACGGGTCTGCGGCGGGATCGGCAACACGCATGGTGTTACTGTCGAACTCGACTACCAGGTCGGGTATCCGCCGACGCTGAACGCGTCCGGCCCGGTCGCCCTGTGCCGGCGCGTGGCCCGGGAGGTCTTCGGCGCCGCTCACGTCCACTCTGACCTGCCGCCGAGCATGGGAGCAGAGGACTTCGCATTCTTCGGACAGGCCATTCCGTCATGCTATGCCTGGCTCGGAAACGGCGCCGGGCCCGGGCACGCAAAACTGCACAATCCGCACTACGACTTCAACGACGCGGCGCTGCCCCACGGCGTGCGCTTCTGGGTGGCGTTGGCGCACGCGGCGCTGGCCTGCTAGCGCCGCCGGCTTTTCACGCGGCGGCGATCCCATCTAACATCGGGGAGCACCAGGGTGACCCTGGAGTCGCCAGACAGACCCGCAATGATCAAGGCAATCCGGTTTTCGAGCTACCTCGAGGCGCTGGCGCAGGAGATCCGCCGGAGCCGCAGCGGCGAGAAGTCGAGGCTGAAGCTGCTCGCCGCAGGCGCGCGACTGCTCGAGTCGTCCGGATTCCGCGACCTGCTGGTCGAGGACGTGTGCCGGGAGGCGAGTCTCGCCAAGGGGACGTTCTACATCTACTTCGAGTCGAAGGAAGGATTCCTGCTGGCGCTGCTCGGCCAGTACGTCGAGTTCGAGCGCAACACCTACCCGCCGGCTTCGCCGCAGCGCAGTGCCTACGGCGGCGTGCGCGACTGGGTGTCCTGGTACGAGGGCACGTTCGCCGCGAACGCGGGAATCCTGCGCTGCATGATCGAGATGAGCGCGGTCGACGCCGAAGCGGAGCGCTGCTGGCACAGCCGTAACGGCTCGATCATCGAGCGTGCGATCGAGCACGCCGTGCAGCGTCTGGCGCGGCCGCCGAGCCCGCGGGAGAAGGAGTTGCTGCGCCTCGCGGTGCGCGCCGGCGGCAGCATGATGGACCAGAGCCTCTTCGAACGTTACCGGATCCAGGTCGGCACGGGCATGAAGGAAGCCTCCGACGCGCCGCTGATGATCGACCTGCACGCACTGCTCCTCTACCGCGTGCTGTACGGCGAGGAGCCGGACCCGGCCGAAGTGGGCCGCGTGCGCGCGTTGCTCGCCTTGCGCCGTCGCAGGGACTGAGGGCCGCCGGCAAGGCGCCAGCACCGCACTCGGGTTGCCAACATGACCGATTGGTCATATAGTCCGTCCACGGTCGCGCCGGGTGCAGCCCGCGGCCACAGCGAGCAGGGGGAGAGCGGTGAGCAGACCGGTAATCGTCACCTGTGCCGTCACGGGGTCGCAGCGCACCTACGAGCGGCACCCGAACATCCCGATCACGCCTGAGCAGATCGCGAACCAGTCGCTCGACGCGGCGCGCGCCGGGGCGGCGATGGTTCATGTCCACGTGCGTGACCCGGCGACGGGCGCGGCGGTGGGCGACACGGCGCTCTACCGCGAGGTCTGCGAGCGGATTCAGGCGGCGGGCTCCGACGTGATCGTCAACCTGACCACCGGCTACGGTGGCCGGTTCGTGCCGAGCGCCGGGAATCCTCGCGTGGCGGACGATGCCCAGTCGAACCTGCTCGGGCCGGAGGCCCGAACCGCGCACATCGTGGAACTGCGTCCGGAGGTCTGCAGCCTCGACGTCGCTACGCTCAACTTCGGCGAGCAGGTGTTCATGAACACGCCGGCTCACCTGCGGACGATGGCCGAGCGCATCAAGGCCGTCGGGGCGAAGCCGGAGATCGAGGTCTTCGACACCGGGCACGTCATGCTGGCACGACACCTGATCGAGACCGGCTTCCTCCTGCCGCCGCCGCATTTCCAGTTCTGCCTCGGCATCAACTGGGCGATGCCGGCGACGCGGGAGGCCATTGCCTTCCTCGCGAGCCTGCTGCCTCAGGGTGCGACGTGGTCTGCATTCGGGATCGGCCGCTTCCAGTTCCCGATGGTCGAAGCGGCCGTCGATCTAGGCGGGCACGTGCGCGTCGGTCTCGAGGACAACCTGTACCTCGCGAAGGACGTGATCGCCCCGGACAACGCGGCGCTCGTGACGCGGGCGGTCGAAATCATACGGGCCCGCGGCGACAGGCCCGCGAGCGCCGACGAGGCGCGCGCGATCCTGAGCCTGCCGCGGCGTGCCGGGCACCGGGACTGATCCACATGTTGGCGCCGGTCCTTCAGGCAGAGGCTCCAGCGGATCTGCGCATCGTCGCCGAGGGACTGCGCTTTCCGGAAGGCCCGGTGCCCCTGCCCGACGGGTCGGTGCTGGTGGTGGAGATCGCCGGCCAGGCGCTCACCCGCGTGCAGTCCGACGGTCGCAAGCAGGTCGTCGCGGAACTCGACGGCGGGCCGAACGGTGCGGCGCTCGGTCCGGAGGACTGGGTGTACGTCTGCAACAGCGGCGGCTGGCGCTACACCACCGAAGCCAATGGCTGGCAGCGGCCGACCGCGCAGGCGGCACGCCCAGGCTGGATCGAGCGGGTCAGCCTGCGCACCGGAGAGGTGGAGCGCCTGTACGAGCGTTGCGACCGGCACGCCCTGCGCGCGCCGAACGACCTCGTGTTCGACGGCCGCGGCGGCTTCTACTTCACCGATCACGGCAAGCGACGGCCGCGGTCGCACGTGCTGGGCAGCCTCTACTACGCGCGCGACGACGGTTCCGGCATCGTCGAAGTCGTCTCCGGCATGCTGACGCCGAACGGCGTCGGGCTTGCGGCGGACGGCAGCACGGTGTACGTGGCCGAGACGGTGCCGCGCCGTCTCTGGGCTTTCGAACTGGAGGCGCCGGGCCGGGTGCGGCGCGAGCCCTGGCCGTCGCCGAACGGCGGCCGGCTGGTGGCCGGGCTGCCGGACGCGTACTACCCCGACTCGCTGGCGATCGACTCCGCCGGCAACGTCTGCGTGGCGACGTTCAACGGCGGCGGCATCTGGGAGATTACGCCCGACGGGACGCGGCGCGTCTTCCGGCCACTGCCGGAGTTCTACGTGACGAACGTTGCTTTCGGCGGTCCGCAACTCGACGTCGCATTCGTGACGCTGTCCGCGACGGGCCGCCTCGCGGCATTCGCGTGGCCCCGGCCGGGGCAGGCGCTGCCCCACCTCAACCGACCCGTGAGCCACCGAGCGGTCGCATGAACATCTTTGCACCCGGACTGCTGTCGGGAAAGAACGCTTTCGTCGCGGGTGGCACCAGCGGCATCAATCTCGCGATTGCCGAGGCTTACGCGCGGGCGGGCGCGCGTGTCGCGGTGCTGAGCCGCCGGCAGGACAAGGTCGATGCGGCCGTCGCTGCGCTGTCGCGCCACGGGCCGGCGTGCGGATATGCAGCGGACGTGCGCGACTACGCCGCCGTGCAGCAGGCACTCGCGGCATTCGGCGGCGAGGCCGGGCCGATCGACGTCGTGGTCTCGGGCGCCGCCGGCAACTTCGTCGCCCCCGCGACGAGCATCTCGTCGAACGGATTTCGTGCCGTCATCGAGATTGACCTGCTCGGCACGTTCCACGTGCTGCGCGCGTCGTTCGACCTGTTGCGCAAGCCCGGCGCGAGCCTGATCAGCATCTCCGCGCCGCAATCCACCGCGGTCAGCTTCGGCCAGGCGCACGTCGCGGCCGCCAAGGCCGGCGTCGACATGCTCACCCGAAGTCTCGCGGTCGAGTGGGGCGCGCTGGGCGTGCGGGTGAATGCCATCGTGCCGGGCCCCATCGAGGACACCGAAGGCATGACGCGCCTGGCGCCGAATGCGGCCATCCGGCAGGCCTTCGAGCGGTCCGTGCCGCTCGGCGGCTTCGGGACGAAAGAGGACGTCGCGAATCTCGCGCTGTTCCTGGCGAGCCCGGGCGCGCGTTACATGACCGGCACGATCACTTACTGCGACGGCGGGCAGGTGCTGACGATGGGCGGCACGGCGACCCCGGCCGCCATGGAGCCACTGCGAAGCCAGGGAGCGTGACATGAAGAAGACACCCAAGGTCATCATCACGAGCGCCACGACGGGTGCGATGCACATGCCCGTGATGTCGCCGTACCTGCCGCTCACACCCGACCAGGTGGTCGAGGACTCGATCGGCGCGGCCGAGGCGGGGGCCGCGATCATCCATCTCCACGCGCGTGACCCTGAGACGGGCTGCCCGGTGACGGACCCCGCCGTCTACGGGCTCTATCTGCCGCGCATCAAGGCGCGCACCAACGCGATCATCAACCTGACCACGGGACAGCCCGCCATCCGCCGCGATCCCGCGACCGGGCAACTGGTGCCGCGACTGACGTGGCCCGAGATCCTCGCGGAGCGGCTCGCAGCACCGAAGGAATTCGCGCCCGAGATCACGTCGTTCAACATGGGGCCGATGAACGCGGCGAACTGGATCCTCGCCGAGCGCTACGAGCCGTCGAAGCTGCGCGACTGGGAGAAGCTGTTCGTCAACGTCACCCGCGACATGACGCTGCAGAACACCTTCGCGAGCATGGAGAAGATTGCACGCGAGCTGGGCCAGGACCGCGGCGTCACGTTCGAGTTCGAGTGCTTCGACATCGGCCATCTCTACACGCTCCGCGTGCTCGCGGACCGTGGCCTCGTGAAGCCGCCGTTCTTCATCCAGTCCGTGTTCGGCTTTTTCGGCGGCCTCGCGGCGCATCCGCGCCACGTGCTGCACTTCCGCGACACCGCCGACATGCTGTTCGGCGAGGACTACTACTGGTCGGTGCTCGCGGCGGGCAAGGAGCAGATCCGCACGACCACGCTCTCCGCCGTGATGGGCGGCAATGTCCGCGTCGGACTCGAGGACAGCCTGTGGTACGGCAAGGGGCAGCTCGCGAAGAGCAGCGCCGAGCAGGTACGCCGCATCCGACGCATCCTCGATGAGCTCGGGCTCGAAGTGGCGACGCCGGACGAGGCGCGCGCGATCCTCGGCACCAAGGGCGCCGACAAGGTGAACTTCTGATGAACGCCTCGACCGCGGCTCCGCGCGTGGCGGAGCGCAACCCCGTGTCGGCCGCCATCTTCGAGCGTGCGCGGCACGTCATGCCCTCGGGCTACACGCGCGACCTCGTCGCCGCGAAGCCCCACCCGCAGTACGCGGTGAGCGGCGACGGCTGCTGGATCACGGACGTGGACGGCCATCGCGTGATCGACTGGGTCAACAACTTCACGGCGCTGATCCATGGCCACAACAAGCGCGAAATCGTCGAGGTCGTCGCCTCGCAGGCCGCGCACCTCATGTCGGCGATCCTGCCCACGGAGTGGGAGGTGAAGCTGGCCGAACTCCTCTGCGAGCGCATCCCGGGCGTCGAGCGGGTCCGCTTCATGAATTCCGGCACCGAGGCGAACCAGGTCGTGACCAAGGTCGCGCGCGCCTACACCGGCAAGACCCGCATCGCGAAGATGGAGGGCGGCTACCACGGCCAGTACGACCTGCTCGAGGCGAGCTTCCAGCCGAAGCCGCCGCACTGGGGGGACGCGCGCCGCCCCGTGCCGGTCGCGCACAACAAGGGGACGCCGCAGAGCCTGCTCGACGAGCTGGTCGTGCTCCCGTTGAACGACGTCGACGCGACGCGCGAGATCCTGCGCGAGCGGGCGCAGGAACTGGCCGCGGTGATCCTCGATCCGTTCCGCCTCCAGCTCGGCATGGTCGAGCCGCGACTCGACTACCTGCAGATGCTGCGCGAGGAGACCGCGAAGCTCGGCATCCTGCTCATCTTCGATGAGGTCATGTGCCTGCGCGTCGGGTACCACGGGGCACAGGGGCTGCTCGGCGTCACGCCGGATCTCACCACGATGGGCAAGATCATCGGCGGCGGCCTTCCGATCGGCGGGCTCGGCGGCTCGGCGCGCGTCATGTCGGTGTTCGACATGGATCGCGGCGACGATCGTGTGAAGCACAGCGGCACCTACACGGCCAATCCGATGTCCATGGCGGCCGGGTACGTGGGCATGTCGCTCCTGACCCCGGAGGTGTTCGCAAGGCTCGACGCGCAGGGCGAGAGACTGAGGGAGGGGCTGCGCCGGATCTGCCGCGACGTCGGCGTCGAGGGCTACGTCGTCGGTCGCACGTCGCTCTCCGCCGTGATGATGACGCCGATCGCGATCGGCAACTACCGCGACCTGCTCGCCGCCTTCGCGGGCGGCATGGCCGACAAGATGGGCGTCGCGCAGAAACTGCTGCTCGAGGAAGGGCTGCTCACCATGCGTGGCGGCTTCGTCGGCTCGACGCCGATGACCGACGACGACGTGGACTTCACGCTGGCGGGCGCGCGCCGTGCGTTCACGCGCATGAAGGCTGCCTGAGCCGGGGCCGAACGATGCGCGACTGGATCCGGCGCAACCCTTTCCTGTCTTTCTACGTCCTGGCGATAGCCTTTCCGACGCTGCTGTTCGCCTACCTCGCGGCGACGGAAGCGCTGCTGCCCGACCTCTACGGGCCGGGCACGGGGTTGTACCGACACTTCTTCGACACGATGGCCGGCTTCCTGGGCGAGCACCCATTGCTCGCCCGGCATCGGGACAGCGCACTCGTGTTCCTGTCGGTGTACGCGCTCGTGCCGCTGGCGGCCCCCTTCCTGTTCTTCCCGCTGGCGCCCACGCTGAGCGCGGTGCTGGTCACGGGTCTGGGGCGCGGGGCGGCGGCGGCGCGGGCGTTGCTCGGCGCCTTCGTGCCCGTGCGCGGCAGCCTGACGGTGCGGCAGGGCCTGCGGCTCTACGGGCTCGTGCTGCTCACGATTGCCGGCATCGTGGCCTTCGCTCTGCTCCTCGAATGGACCGCCAACGAGGGTCGCCGCCTGCAGTCGCTCGGCGACACGTGGGGCCTCGCGAGCCCGTCCGCGTTCGCGTCCGGCTGGGGGCTCGCGCTCCTCACGAACCAGGGCGGGCTGTTCGAGGAACTCGGCTGGCGTGGCTACGCGTGGCCAGTCCTCGCGCGCGCCTGGCGCCGGCCGCTCACCGCCGCCGCGCTGCTCGGGCTCGCCTGGGCACTCTGGCACTTTCCGCGCGAAATCGCGCCGCTGCTGTCCGGCCAGTCATCCCTCGCGAGCCTCGCCGTGGAACAGGCGCTCTTCATCGGGTCCTGCATCGGCATGACCGTGGTCGCGGTCACGTTCGTCAACCACTCGGGCGGCAGCGTCTGGCCCGCCATCATGATTCACGGCACCCTGAATTTTCTCTACCAGGGCTTCGAGGCCGGCCGGACCGGCGTGCGCTCCGACATCAGCTGGGAGCCGACGGCGATCTGGCTCGCCGCGGCGCTCGCGGTCCTCGTGCTCGTCGGCCCCGACCTCGGCTGGCGGCGCAGGCTGCAACTGCACGGCGGCGACGGGCGGAGCGACCCGGCCAACCTGTGGGCCGCTCCTGCGGCGACAACGTGAGGAGACGCGGGACCATGGCATTCCCGGATGAGCATTCCCGTTCGGCAGCCCTCTTCGAGCGCGCGCGCCGGGTCATGCCGGGCGGCAACACGCGCCACATGATCGTCTTCGAGCCCTACACGATCTACGCGGATCGCGGACGGGGCTGCCGCGTCACCGACGTCGACGGCAACACCTACATCGACTGGGTGAACACGTTTTCGGCGCTGATTCACGGCTACGGTCATCCGGTGATCGAGGAGGCCGTGCGCGGGCAGCTCGAGCGCATGACGGCCTGCATCCTGCCGACCGAGGCCGAGATCGAGCTCGCCGAACTGCTGGTGGAGCGGCTGCCCGCGGTAGAGCAGGTGCGCTTCGCCAACTCCGGGACGGAGGCCGTGATGGTCGCCATCAAGGCGGCGCGGGGCCTGACCGGCCGACCGCTGATCGCCAAGTGCGAAGGGGGCTACCACGGCCAGTACGATTTCGTCGAGCCGAGCTTCCTGCCGACGCCGGAGAACTGGGGCCCGCGCGAGCGCCCGGCGGCGACTCCGTTTGCGAAGGGGACGCCCCAGGGCGTGCTCGACAACGTCCTCGTGATCCCGTTCAACGAGCCGGAGATCACGCGCGCACTGCTCGAGGAGCACGCGGCGCAGCTCGCCGGCGTGATCGTCGACCCGTACCCCGCGAGGCTCGGATTCACGGCGGCGGAGCCGGCGTTCCTGAATGCGCTGCGCGCGTTCTGCGACCGCAACGGGTCGGTGCTGATCTTCGACGAGGTGTTCTGCAATCGGGCTTCGTATCGCGGCGCCCACGGCCGCGCCGGGGTGCAACCGGATCTCGTGGCGCTGGGCAAGATCATCGGCGGCGGGTTCCCGATCGGCGCGATCGGCGGACGCGCATCGGCCATGTCGGTCTTCGACAACCTGCGCGGCGCGCCGGCGGTGAGTCACAGCGGAACCTTCACTGGCAATCCCATGGCGATGGCCGCGGGCGTCGCGGCGCTGCGGCTCCTGACGCCGGAGGCGTTTGCCCGACTCGAGCGCCAGGGCGACAGGCTGCGCGCCGGACTCGCGCGTCAACTGCGTGCCGCGGGGCTCCGCATGCGCGCCAACGGGTTCGCGTCGATGACGTCGCTGCAGTTCTTCGAGGAGCCGATCCGCACCTACCGCGAGTTCCACCTGCGGTCGGGGCCGGGATACCTGCGGCGGATGCAGTCGCTGCACCGTTGCCTGCTGAACGAGGGGATCCTGATGGCGACGCGCGGCCTCATGATCGGCTCGACACCCATGACGGACGCGGACATCGACGAAACCGTCGAGCGCTGCGGCCGGGCGTTCGCGCGATTCGC
>CAZRKS010000012.1:23446-36250 GCA_964600315.1 uncultured Steroidobacteraceae bacterium
GCCCGGTTCCTCGAAGCCTGCGGGCAGGCGCTGCTCGCCGCACGCCTGCTGAAGACTCCCTTCCTGCACGTCGGTCCGTCACGCGTCCCAGCCGGCACTTCGCGCGAGGATTGCCTGACGAGCCTGGTCGAGAACGTGAAGGCGGCGGCGGCGCTGATGGGCGGGGACGACGTAGGCCTCCTCATCGAGCCGATGAATGCTGCCGACATGCCGGACGCACTGCTCACCGACGTGGACGAGGCGGCCGCCCTGATCCGTGACGAGCTCCACGGCGTCGCGGGTCTCATGTTCGACGTCTATCACGTGGCGCGCGGCGGCAAGGACGTCGTCGAGGCGTTCCGGCGCAACCGCGACGTCGTGCGCCACGTGCAGTTCTCCGACGCGCCGGGCCGTCACGAACCCGGCACCGGGACGATCGACTTTGGCAGCGTTTTCGCCGGCCTCGAGGCGGCGGGCTACACGGGCTGGTTCGGCGCCGAGTACCTGCCGACGCGACCGACGGTCGAAACACTGGGCTGGATGAACGACCTGGGGACACGCTGATGAAGAACTACCGGATCGCGCTCCTGCCGGGCGACGGCATCGGCCGGGAAGTCGTGCCCGAAGGGGTCCGCGTCCTCGATGCCGTGGGACGGAAGATCGGTGTCACTTTCTCCTGGGTGGAGTTCGACTGGAGTTGCGAGACCTACCATCGCACCGGCCGCATGATGCCGGACGACGCGATCGAGACGCTGCGCGCGTTCGACGCCATCTATCTCGGCGCGGTCGGTTTCCCGGGCGTGCCGGACCACGTCTCGCTGTGGGGCATGCTGATCCCGATCCGGCGGGCATTCGACCAGTACGCCAACATTCGTCCGTGCCGGACCATCCGCGGCCTGCCGTCGCCCCTCGCGCGCGCGAACGAGCAGAAGATCGATTTCTGGGTGGTCCGGGAGAACGTGGAGGGCGAGTACTCGCAGATCGGCGGCCGCATCTTTGCGGGCACCGATCGCGAGACGGTCGTGCAGGAGACGGTGTTCACGCGCAAGGGCGTGGACCGCATCATCGAATATGCGTTCGAACTCGCGCGCCGCAAGGGTCTGCGCAAAGTGACCTCGGCGACCAAGTCGAACGGCATCGCCATCACCATGCCGTTCTGGGACGAGCGGTTCGCGGAGATCGCCGCGAGGTTCCCGGACATCGCCCACGACAAGTTCCACATCGACATCCTGACCGCGCATTTCGTGCAGCACCCGGACTGGTTCGACGTGGTGGTGGGCTCGAATCTCTTCGGCGACATCCTGTCGGACCTCGGCCCGGGCGTGTGCGGCAGCATCGGCATCGCGCCTTCGGCGAACCTGAATCCGGAACGGCTGCATCCGTCGATGTTCGAGCCCGTGCACGGCTCCGCCCCGGACATCGCCGGTCGCGGCATCGCCAATCCGATCGGCCAGATCTGGGCCGGCGCGATGATGCTCGAGCACCTCGGGCACGCGGACGGACACGATCGCATCGTCTCGGCGATCGAGGCGGTCGTCGGCGGCGGTGGTCCGCGGACGCCGGACATGGGCGGGAAGGCCAACACCGCGGACCTCGGGCGCGCGATCGAAGCGGCGGCCGTGGCCTGAGCGGCCGGGACGCAATGGACACGCCGGGACTCCAGGCCGAGCTGCAGGGCGCGCTCGACGCGCTCATGGCTGCGCGCGGTGCTGCGCCGGTCGCGAGCGCCGCGATACGCGTGGAGACGGCCGAGGGCGAGCCGCTGTTCGAGAGGGCGGCCGGCCTGGCGCGGCCCGACATGCGCGCCCCGATGACGGTGTCGACGCCAGTCCACATCGCGAGCGTGGCGAAGACGTTCACCGCGGTCCTCGTCCTGCAGCTCGCGGAGGAGGGGCGATTGGGCCGCCGCGGCCTCGACGCGCCGTTCGCCGGATTCGGCGTGTTCGACGCCGAGACGATGAGTCGCTTGCACCGGAGGGACGGCGTGAGCCACGCCGACCGGATCACGCTGCGACACCTGCTGACGCACACCTCGGGCCTCCGCGATGCGATGGTGGATGACGCCGAACGTTGCGGCGGTCCGGCGCCGGGCTCGCTGATCGGCACGCTGCTGTCGCCGGGTGGCAATCCGTCGAGATCCTGGGTCCCCTGGGACGCGCGCCCGGCCGGCGAGCGCTGCGTCGGCGTGATCAACTTTTTCCTCGACCAGGGCATCGCCGACCATCCCCTGTTCGAGCCCGGCGCTGGATTTCACTACTCCGACACCGGCTTCGTGATGCTCGGCCTGTTGGTGCAGGCGGTCGAGGGGCGGCCGCTGCACGAGTCGTTGCGGGCGCGGATCTTCGAGCCGCTCGGGCTCGCCAACACGTATCTCGCCTACCGGGACGACCCGTCGCTCGGACCGGATCGCGCGCCGGAGGCCGAGGTCTACGCGGGCGAGCAGCCCGTACTGACGAGCGGCATGAGCCTGTCGTTCGACTGGGGCGGAGGCGGCCTGGTCAGCACCGTGGCCGATCTCGCCGCGTTCCTGCGCGGCCTCATGGCAGGGCGGCTGTTCGAGTCGGGTGCGACGCTGGCCGAAATGACGCGCTGGACCCGACCGGCCGGGCTCGACGCGACGCGGACCGGCGTGGGTCTCGGACTCTTCCGCGTTGCGTGCAATGGCACCGAGCTCTGGGGACACTCCGGCGCCTGGGGCACCAAGCTCGCTTTCGAACCACGGACACGGATCGTGTTCGCCGGAACGACCAACCAGGCGCGCTCGCCCGTCGACTGGCACCACCCGTTCGTGCGGGCGACCCTGCGTCATCTCGATGCGGGCAGAGCAGGCGGGGCCGGTGCGCGCGCGAGTCAGCCCCTTGCAGCCTGCGGGAGAGAACCATGACCGACGCGGTGATCGAGCGGTTCGTCCGGGAATTCCACGACCTCGTGCGGCGGCGGGACGTCGCCGCGTTGCCCGGATTCATTGCCGAGGATCCGGTCTTTCACACGCCGCGGTTCCTGCGGCCGATCACTCGCAAGGACCACATGGTGCTCGTCCTGCAGGGCATCGTGACGTTCGTCGAGGGTTTCGAGTACCACCGGATCTTCACGCGAGGCAACGAGGCCGTGATGGAATTCCGCGGCCGGATCGGCGACGTCGAGGTCCACGGCGTGGACATCTTCACGGTCGACGAGCAGGGCAAGATCAAGGAACTGACGGTGTTCCTGCGTCCGACCCGGGCGCTCGAGGCGATCGGGCAGATGGAGGACCAGCATTTCCAGCGTCTGCAGGCACAGGCGGCCTCGCGCTGAGGGCCCGCGGGAGTGCGCCGTCTCGACGACTGTCTCGCCGACGTCGGCGCGCCGCGCGCCGAAGGCTGGCTCGCGCGCAGCGGCGGCCACCGTGTCTACTGGCTGGAAGCCGGCCGGCCCGACGGCCTGCCGCTCGTCCTGTGCCACGGCGGCCCGGGCGGCTCGAGTTCACCCGCTCATCGCCGTCTGTGCGACGGCGGACTGTACCGCATCGTGCAGTTCGACCAGCGCGGCTGTGGCCGATCCGAGCCGGCGGGACGGCTCGAAGGCAACTCGCTGCAGGAGACGCTCGGCGACATGGAAGCTCTCCGCGAAGCGCGTGGCATCGAGCGTTGGGTCGTGGCCGGCGGATCCTGGGGCAGCACCGTGGCGCTCGCGTATTCGCAAGCGTTCCCGGAGCGATGCCTCGGGTTGCTGCTCGTCTCGACCTGGCTGCTGCGCGCGCAGGACGTCGACTGGTGGTTCCGCGGCGTCGAGACGCTGTTTCCCGAGCTTTGGCACGAGTTCGCGTCGCTGGTGCCGCGCGAGGAACGAGGCGACCTGCGGGGCGCGTACTGCCGCCGCATCCTGCAGGGAACGGGCGAGGAGGCGGAGCGTGCGGCCACGGCGCTGTTCCTGTACGAAGAAGGGTTCATGCATTTCGACGCACCCTTCGTCGCGCCTGACGCGGCGCGCGGCCCGGCGTATGGGCGCGTCTTCGCGCACTATGCGGCCCATGATTTCTTCGTTCGGGAAGGCGAACTGCTCGACGGGGCGGAACGCATCGCCCACCTGCCCGCGACGCTGGTCACCGGCCGCTACGACATGTGCACGCCGCCGAACAACGCGTATGCGCTCGCGCAGCGCCTGCCGCGCGCGGAACTCGTCATCGTGCCGGGAGCGGGACACTATCCGACGGAGCCTGCGCTCGCGCGCGCCAGCGCGCTGGCCGCAAGGAATCTGCACCGGCGCGTGATCTCAGCCGACGAGCGGAGCACCCACACGTGACCGACACGGTGTCGTTCAGGCAACTCGCCCTCTACTCGGCGCCCGGCCTGGCGCTGGCGCTGCTGCTCCCGCCTTTTCCGGCGATGATGGCCGCCTTCTATGCGAAGTACACCGCGGCGACCACGGCCGGCATCGCGACGACTCTGCTCGTCGCGCGCCTGCTCGACGCGCTGGTGGTGCCGGCCATCGGCTATCACTCGGACAAGACGCACACGCGCCTCGGGGCCCGCAAGCCCTGGATGATGGCCGGCGCCCTCGTCGGCATGGTCGCCTTTGCGGTCTTCTTCATGCCTCCGAAGGGTGCCGGCGACGTCTACTTCTTCGTCGGCGCCTTCCTCTACTACGTGACGCTCGCCCTGGTCGACATACCGATGCGGGCCTGGGCCTCGGAGCTGACGCCCGACTACCGACAGCGCTCGCGCATCGCCGCGTCCCTGACGGTGACCATCCTCGCCGGTGGCGTCGCTTTCATGTTCCTGCCGGAGATCCTGGCGCATCCCGCGGTCGGCGTGACGCGCACCTCGGCGCTCGACAACCGGATGATGGCGATCCTGGGAGGAATCGGCCTGGTGCTGCTGCCCGTCACCGTGGGCGTCGCGGTCGTCGGCGTGCCCACTGGAAACGTCCCGCCGTCCAGGTCCTCGACGCTCCGCGAAATGTTCGCTGCCGTCCGGCACAACGTGCCGTTCTGGATGTACGTCTCGGCCGACGCGCTCACGCAGATCGGCTACGGCTGCTTCTACGCGGTGCTCTTCGTCGCGCTCGACAGTCACTGGGGACTCGGCGAGGAGATCCCGATCATCCTGGTGACGGTCGTGGGCGTGCAGCTGCTCTCGGTGCCGCTCGCCGTGCGCGTCGGGGACCGGCTCGGCAAGCACCGCACGTGGGCGTGGGCCTGGGTCGTCCACGCGATCCTGATGCCCCTCGGCTTCCTGTTCGTGCCGGGCCACTTCGCGTTCTGGACCTTCCTGCTCTACGCCTCGGTGCTGACCGTGCTGCAGACGCCGCAGATGGTCTTTCCCATGGCGATCGTCGCGGACGTCGTCGACTACGACACCCTGAAGTCGGGGCGGAACCGCGCGGGCAGCTATTTCTCGATCCGCACGCTCTGCAACATGGGGGTCTCGGCGGTCGGCAGTGCGCTCGGGTTCTACGTCCTCGCGGTGGTCGGCTATGACCCGAAGATCGACGCGAACGGCCCCGTGGCCACCTACGGCATGCTGATCGACCTGCTGCTGCTGCCGGCGGTGTTCTTCGTGGCCGCCGCGCTGATCCTGTTCCGCTTCCCGATCGACGCGCGGCGGCACGCCATCATTCGCCGCCGTCTCGCGAGTCGTGAGGCGCAGGTCGCGCGCGATCTGCGGGGCGCGATCGGCGGCTGAGCACGGCAGGAGCGACACTGCGATGGACGGTCCCCTGAAGAAGATCGAGTTGCGAGGCGGGCCGCGCGAGCGCGGACGGGTCCACGGCGAAACCCTGCGGCCGCTGGTCCGCGAGCACCTGCAACGCTGGACCGAGGCACTTCGCGCCGACCTCGGCGTCGACCCGGACACCTACGTCGAGCAGATCCTGCGCGAGACGGATTTCTTCCCCGCGGCCGAGCGCTGGACGCCCGACTTGCTCGAAGAGCTGCGCGGGATCGCGGAGGGCGCCGGCACTGACTTCCGCTACACGTTCGTGCGTGCGTTGAGCGACGAGGAGCCGTGGTACCGGCGCGAGCGCTACTTCGCGGCGGCGGGCGAGAAGGGCTGCTCGTCGGTTGGAGTCGACGCGGCGCCCGGCCGGCCGGCGGTCGTCGCCCAGAACATGGACATGCCGGGCTGGTGCGACGGCCACCAGGTGCTGCTCCACATCGTCGATCCCGGCAGCCCGGTGGAGGCATTGGTCTTCACCATCGCGGGAAAGATCTCGCTCTGCGGCATGAACAGCGCCGGCCTCGCCATCTGCTGCAACGGGCTGTCGCAGATGAGTTTCGCCCGCGACGGGCTGGCGGAGGACTTCGTGGTGCGCGGCTTCCTTGCGCGCGCGACACTGGAGGAGGGCCTCGCGTTCCTGCAGGGCATCCGCCACGCCTCGGGTCAGAATTACACGGTCGGCGCGCCCGGAGCACCGGTGCACGACCTCGAGTGCTCCGCGAACAGGGTCTGCGAGTACCGGCCGTCGCAGGTGCGCGACCGCGTCTATCACACGAACCACCCGCTCGTGAATCCGGACCAGGAGCCCTGGCTGCGCCTCTCGCCCCACCTGACGGACGAAGAGCGCCGGCGCTTCTTCCATGGCACGACCTACGAACGACTGCCCGCGCTCGAAGAGACTCTGGGCGACCCGTCGTATCCTGCGACCGTCGAGGGCATCAAGACGGCCCTCGGCAATCACCAGGGGCCCGTGTGCCGGCACGGGGAGATCGAAGGTCGCTATGATCACTTCACGCTCGGCTGCCTGATCATGGAACTCGGTTCCACGCTGCGGCTGCACGTGGCGCCCGGTCCTCCCTGTCGCACGCCGTTCCAGGTGTTCACTTTCCGTTAGCGGGGCCGTCCATGAGTTCGAAGGAGCACATCGCGTTCATCGGCGCGGGCCACATGGGGCGGCCGATGATCCGGCACCTCCGCGCGGCGGGTCATCGGGTCGTCGTCCATGCGCGCCGCCCGTCGGCGCGGGACGCCGTGCTCGCCCTCGGCGCCGAGGTTGCGGACTCGCCGGCCGCGGCCGCGCAGGGCGCCGCGTTCGTGATGACGAACGTGACGAGTACACCGGACGTCGAGGAGGTCCTCTTCGGTCCGGCGGGCGCGGCCGCGTCCTCGGCCGCCGGGACGATCTTCATCGATTTCTCGACCATATCGCCGCTCGCGACCCGGGAATTCGCGGCTCGACTGGAGCGCTCCGGCCGGCACCTGCTCGACGCGCCGGTTTCGGGTGGCGTGCGAGGCGCCGAGGACGCCACGCTGTCGATCATGGTGGGAGGCCGGTCCGAGGACCTCGAGCGAGTGCAGCCCCTGCTCGCGGTGCTGGGCAGGGTCGTCACACACGTCGGCGGCAGCGGCGCGGGGCAGGCGGCCAAGGCCTGCAACCAGATCGTGCAGGTCGTCAACATCGAGGGCATTGCGGAGGCGATGCACTTCTGTGCGCGCCTCGGCGTGGATCCCGGCAAGGTGTTGACGGCGATCTCGGCGGGCATGGCCGGATCGAAGATGCTGGACCTCATGGGACCCAGGATGGCTCGACGGGATTTCGCGGCTGGCATCGAGGCGCGCCTGCACGCCAAGGACTTCGGTCTGGTCCAGGAGGTCGCGGAGTCGCTCGGTCTCGAGTTACCGGCGGTGGGCAAGGTGCGCGAGCAGTTGCACAAGCTCGTGGAGCGCGGCTGGGGAGCGGACGACACTTCTTCGCTGCTGCGCGTCCTGGAATCCGTTGCGGGAAATGCTGTCTGATCCGCGGACCGGCCGGCGGGACGGGTCGGGGGTCGCGTGAGGCCCACCGAACTGCTGCGTGCGGCGTTCGCGGCCGCCATCGAGCAGGCCCAGCCCGAGTCGTGCGTGCCCCGCGGGTTGCCGGAACCGCCTGACGGCCGCACCGTTCTCGTCGGCGCCGGCAAGGCCGCCGCCGCGATGGCCCGCGCGGTCGACGAGCGCTGGCCGGGCGAACTCGCAGGGCTCGTCGTCACGGCCACAGGGCACGGGGTCGCGTGCCCGCGCATCGAGGTGGTCGAGGCAGGGCACCCCGTCCCCATCGAGGCCGGGGCGCGCGCGGCCGAACGCATCCTGCGGAGCGTCGCGGACCTCGGGCGGCACGACCTCGTGCTCTGCCTCATGTCGGGTGGCGGCTCGTCCCTGCTGCCGCTGCCTGCGGAAGGCCTCGCGCTCGCCGACAAGCAGGCCATCACGCGCGACCTGCTGCGCTCCGGCGCGACCATCGGCGAGATCAACTGCGTGCGCCGGCATCTCTCGCGAATCAAGGGCGGGCGGCTCGGCGTCGCCTGTCATCCGGCCCGGCTCGTGACGCTCGCGATTTCCGACGTGCCGGGCGACGACCCCGCCGACATCGCCTCCGGGCCGACGGTGGCCGATCGAACCACCTGCGCGGACGCACTGTCGGTCCTGGGCAAGTACGCGATCGACGCGCCTCCGCACGTCGTGACCGGTCTCCGGACCGGCGCGTGGGAGTCAGTGAAACCGGGCGACGCACGGCTCCAGGGCGCGGAGTACCGAATCGTCGCTGCGCCGGCGCAATCCCTCGACGCCGCGGCCCGACACGTCGCCCAGGCGGGTTTCACGCCCGTCGTGCTCTCGGATCGCATCGAAGGCGAGGCGCGCGACGTGGGTCGCGACATGGCGCGTCTCGTGGACGACGTCGTCACGCACGGACATCCTGCAAGCGCGCCCTGTGTCCTGCTCTCCGGTGGCGAGACCACGGTCACCGTGCGCGGCAGCGGGCGCGGCGGCCGCAACGTCGAGTTCCTGCTCGCGTTCGGACTCGCGCTCGGCGAGCGCAGGAACGTGTACGCGCTGGCGGGCGACACGGACGGCGTCGACGGCATGGAGCCGATTGCCGGCGCACTGTGGCGTCCGGACACGCTGGCCAGGGCGGCGGAGGCCGGGCTCGACCCGCGCGATTTCCTCGATCGCAACGATGCCCACGCGTTCTTCGAGGCGCTCGGCGACTCGGTGATCACCGGTCCCACGCGCACGAACGTGAACGATTTTCGCGCGCTGCTCGTGCTGCCGGATCGCCTCAGGTCGCCGGCTCCAGGATGAGAGCCGCCGCGAC
The DNA here is from genome assembly GCA_964600315.1 of uncultured Steroidobacteraceae bacterium. GTDB lineage: Bacteria > Pseudomonadota > Gammaproteobacteria > Steroidobacterales > Steroidobacteraceae > RPQJ01. Next base: position 32,474 of record CAZRKS010000012.1, read on the forward strand.
GCGGCGACCCTCGGCCACCAGCACGTTGTAGGTGCGGCAGGCAGCGCCCGTGTCCATGACCTCGAAGCCGATGCGTGCGGCGTAGAGGGCGGCGAGCGTGTCTCGTTCCGGGAAACGCTGGCGCAGGCCGGAGCCGATCAGGACGACCTCAGGCTGGAGTCGCAGCAGCGGCTCCAGGTCGGCGGGCAGCAGGTCGTCAACGCGCCGCGGGCGCCACCCTTCGATCAGCGTTTCGGCCGTCACGATCAGGCTGCAGTCGAACGTGCGCTCGCCGATGCGCAGCGCCCCCGGACCGTAGTTCCGGATGACGTGAGTCGTGGCTGGTGGGTCGCGACTGAACTTCATCGCGGTAACATACTGGATGCAGGGCTGCCGGGTCACCGGTGGCGCGTTCACACTCGAGGAGGAGACCACTTGACCGATCGCAGGCCCGGCCGTCTGCGGCTCGCGCTGCCATGGTTGCGAACCGGGACCCCGCTGGTCGCGCCCGGAGGCGGGGTGGGCGCGCACGCGCCTGCGGCGGAGTGGCTGGTCAGTCGCGGTGACGTGGAGACGTGCAGGGCCGATTCGTGGCGTGCATGGCTGCTCGAGGAACTCGGGCTCGATGCGGGGCTCCTGCGGCAGCTTCCGGCCGGTCCCTGTGTCGCCGCGTTGCAGTCTCCCGGGCGGCCGGTGGGCACCTGGGCCTGTGCCCGTCCCGTTCACCTGCTCACGGCCCTCGATCACTTGCGGCTCGCGCCGGACATGCCGGAAGTCGACGCGTTCGAGTCGGACGTGCTGTGCGCCGACATCAATCGTCATCTCGAGGGCCGGGGTTGGCGCCTGCATGCGACGCGGCATGGACCGGACTGGCTGCTCGAATGCGCGGCACTCGTCGACTGCACGGGCCTCGAGCCGGAGGAGGCGGCCGGCGAGAATCTGCGCGAGCTCATGCCGCGCGGTCGCGACGCGGCCCTTGCGGTCTCGCTCGTCAACGAACTGCAGATGCTCCTGCACGAACACCCGGTCAACGAAGCCCGCGCCGCGCGAGGCCTCGCGGCCGTCAACTCGCTCTGGTTGTGGGGATTCGGATGCGTGGAGCCCGTTCGACCGGTCGCACTGCCCGTCCTCTATGCGGACGATGCGTGGCTGCGCGGCCTGTGGCAACTGCTCGGTGCGATGCAGCGGCCGCTTGCGGATTTCGCGACGGCATTCGACGACGGCACCACGCAAGCAGCGGTGGTCGAAACGCGCGGTCGTGAGTTGTCGTTCCCCGAGGCACTGCAGCTCGCTGAACGTGCATGCCTGGCGCCGGCGCGTCGGCTGCTGGAGCAGGGCGCTGTCGAGGAGATCGCGATGTGCCTCGGCCGGCGCGTCGTGCGCGTAGATCATCGCGCGAAGTGGCGGTTCTGGCGCCGATCGCGGCCGCTCGCCGCGCTGCTCTCGTGACGCATCGCCGCATCCTGCGCCGCGACACGGCCGAGGCGCGGCTGCCCCCGGCAGCGGCATCGCTGCACCCGGCGCTGCGACGCGTCTACGCGGCCCGCGGCCTCAACCGCGCGCAGGAACTGGACCTCGGCCTCGACAGGCTGCTGCCCGTGAGTTCCCTGGGCGGCATCGACTCCGCGGTGGACCGGTTGCTCCACTGTCACCGCAGCGGACGTCGGGTGCTCGTGATCGGCGACTTCGACGCGGACGGTGCGACGAGTACGGCCCTGGTCGTGCGACAGTTGCAGCGTCTCGGTTTCGCGGCCCCGGGTTTCCTGGTCCCGGACCGCTTCCGGTTTGGTTACGGACTCACGCCCGAGATCGTGCGCGTAGCGGCCGGCCTGGATCCCGGACTCATCGTGACGGTCGACAACGGCATCGCCTCACTCGAGGGCGTGGCCGAAGCGACCCGGTCCGGCATCGAGGTGCTCGTCACGGATCATCACCTGCCGGGGCGGACCCTGCCGGCCGCGGCCGCGATCGTGAATCCGAATCTGCCGGGTGAGACGTTCGCGTCGAAGTCGCTGGCGGGCGTCGGCGTCGCCTTCTACGTCATGGCGGCGCTGACCCGTCGCCTGCGCGAGTCGGGAGACGTCGCCGCGTCGGCCGAGACCAACCCGGCAGACCTGCTCGACCTCGTCGCGCTCGGCACCGTGGCCGACGTCGTGCCGCTCGACCTCAACAACCGCATCCTCGTCGCGCAGGGATTGCGCCGCATTCGTGCGGGGCGCTCCGCTCCGGGCCTGCGCGCACTGCTCGAAGCGGCGGGCCGCCGGCCGGAGACGGCGATTGCACAGGACCTCGCCTTCCAGGCCGGGCCGCGCCTGAACGCGGCGGGGCGCCTCGACGACATGTCGCTCGGCATCGAGTGCCTGCTCACCGCGAGCGCCACCGAAGCGAAGGAACTGGCCGCGCGGCTCTCGCAACTGAACCGCGACCGCCGCGAACTCGAGGCGCGCATGCAGCAGGAGGCGCTCGGCAAGATCGACACGATCGTGGCGGGCTACGAGGGCCGGCTCCCGGCGGGTCTCTGCCTCTTCGACGGCGGCTGGCACCAGGGCGTGATCGGGCTCGTCGCCTCGCGCATCAAGGAGCGCGTGCACCGGCCGGTCATTGCGTTCGCGCCGGGCGAGCGCGGCTGGGTCAAGGGTTCGGCGCGCTCAGTGGCCGGGGTCCACGTGCGTGACGTGCTCGACGCGGTGGCGACGAACCATCCGGGCCTGCTCGAGAAATTCGGCGGGCACGCGATGGCCGCCGGGATGACGCTTCGCGAGACCAGCCTGCCGGAATTCGAGCGTGCCTTTGCGGAGGAGGTGGAGCGACGCATCGATCCCGACACCTTGAGCGGGGACCTCCACACGGACGGCCCGCTGCTGCCGGGGGAGTTCAACGCCGACACGGCGGCCGCGCTGCGCGAGGGCGGTCCGTGGGGCGCGGGCTTTCCGGAGCCGTCGTTCGATGGGCATTTTGGCGTTGCCGACACGCGGGTCGTGGGGGAGCGGCACCTGAAGCTCCGGCTCAAGTCGTCCTCGGGCGAATTCGTCGACACGATCGCATTCCGCTATCTCGAGGACCCGGCGGCTGCGGCCATCCGTGCGCAGCAGCAGATCGAACTCGTCTATCGCACCGCGCTCGACGAGTACTCCGGTGCGAGGCGCCTGCAACTCGTCGCCGAATGGCTGCGTCCGCTCTCGTGATAGACTCCTCCGTTCACCCGAGACTGCCTGCGCCCGCCATGGAAACGAACCTCGTCCGCCGCTCCCTCGACGACCTCGCCGAGCGCTGCAACGCGCTCAGGGGGTATCTTTGACTACGAAGGACGCAGCGAGCGCCTCGCGGAGGTCCTGAAGGAACTCGAGGACTCGACGGTCTGGAGCAATCCCGAGCGCGCCCAGGAACTCGGCCGCGAGCGCACGCGGCTCGAGGGCGTGGTCGGCACCCTCGACAAGCTGCATTCGGGGATCGCCGAGGCCGGCGAGCTGCTGGACCTCGCCGAGGCCGAGGCCGACGCCGGCACGGTCGCGTCGGTGGAACAGGACGCCGGCCGCCTGGAGCGCGAGATCGCCCGGCTCGAGTTCCAGCGCATGTTCCCGGGCGAGATGGACTCGCACAACTGCTTTCTCGACATCCAGGCGGGCGCGGGCGGCACCGAGGCGCAGGACTGGGCGCAGATGCTCATGCGCATGTACCTGCGCTGGGCCGATCAGCACGGGTTCAAGGTCGAGGTGACGGACGTCGGCGAGGGCGAAGTCGCCGGCATCAAGAGCTGCTCGATGCGCATCGAGGGCGAGTACGCCTACGGCTGGCTGC
>CAZRKS010000013.1:0-34751 GCA_964600315.1 uncultured Steroidobacteraceae bacterium
TGCTGCGCGGGTCGAGCGGCGGAACTGGCGGCGCCCGGCTGGTGCTCGTCGACGTGCGCGAGCCGCGTGAATTCGTGGCCGGACACCTCGAGGGCGCGCTCAACATTCCGGTCGCCGAACTCGCCGAGCGGCTGCACGAGATCGCCACCGGCGCGACGACAGTGTTTATTTGCCGCAGCGGCGCGCGCAGTCTCACGGCCTGCGGGGTTGCGGTGCGCGGCGGCCTCGAACTCGCGCACAACCTCGACGGCGGATTGCTCGCGTGGGCAGCAGAGATCGATCCGTCGCTCGTGGTGGCGGCGGCTCGGTGACGCGACCGCTCCCACAGTCCCGCCACGAGTCCGAACTCTGTCGTCGAAAAGCGGGACGACCGCAGGGTCAGTACAAATGACAATTCCAGGTTCGGCAATCCGTCGAAACGTCGGATTTCGCGTCTACCGCCTACGGACTGGCAGGCTTCAGTTGCTCGCGCAATGCTCCTTTAAGAACTTTTCCAGTCGCATTTCGGGGCAACGCCTGACAGACAATGTAACGCTTTGGCCTCTTGAAACGAGCAATGTTTGACAAGCAAAGCGCATCGAGAGCCTCGATTGCCACACTGGCATCGGGCTTCGGAACAATGTAAGCGACAACGTTCTCGCCCCACTGCGCATCCGCCTCCCCGACAACGGCCGCCTCAGCTACTCCAGGATGCATCAACAGCACATCTTCGACCTCTCGAGGATAAACGTTACTCCCCCCGCTGATGATCAAGTCTTTGCTTCTATCCTTGAGGTAGAGCAACCCGGTGTCATCCATCAGCCCAAGGTCCCCTGTATGCAACCAGCCATCGCGGATGGTACTTCGCGTGGCTTCGGGATTATTCCAATAGCCCTGCATGACGATCGGACTCCGGACCACAACTTCTCCAATCTCACCCGTCCTGACGGACAGTCCATGTTGATCGACAATATCGATTTCGACACCCCGCCTGGCGATCCCGACAGTTTCCAGTTGTTCATAGGAAAGACTCAAGTACATGTGCTTGGGGACACCGCTTATGGTTGCCGGGCACTCGCCTTGACCATAACCGTTCGTGAATCGACCTGGAAACGCCTCAATAATGCGCTTTACGTCAGACGCGTGAAACGGTGCAGCGCCACCGAACAGATTGCGAATATGATCAGCTTTGCATGCTGCGATCTGCGGATTGTCGAGCAGGTGTCGTACCATCGCTGGGACAACAAAAAACGATATGCGATCGTAGTGGTTCACTAATGCGGCTATTTCAGACGGATTGAAACCGCCGCTGAGCGGTAATGTCTGATGCGCTGCCGCGGCGATGGCAGGTAGTGCGATCAGGCCAGCCGCGTGAGACAGCGGCCCTAGGTGAAGGAAGGTGTCTGTCTCATTCACGCAGTCTACGTCCGCCAGGAAACTCAAAGACATCACTTGTAGATTGAGGTGGCTGAGCATTGCCCCTTTGGGCTTGCCTGTAGTTCCGCTGGTGTAGAAGATCCATGCCAGGTCGGAGTCCGCCCTGGAGACATGTGTCAGCGCCTCTCCGCTCAATAGTTCGCCATACTGGCTCGAACCGATATCGACTATAGGCACCGAAAGTGATGCATCATCGAAGGCGACGTGGATGCTGCTGCCGAGATCCTGAGTAGCGAAACAGAGCGCAACTTGGCAGTCATTCGCGATGTAGGCGATTTCTCGCGAATGAAGCCGGGCATTGACCGGGACCGCGACCAAACCGGCCTCCCAGACCGCAAGAAGAACCTCGAGGTACGCGGGGTGATTGCTCATGGCGATCAGCACGCGCGAACCCGGCTGGAGCTGATACTTTGTACGAATCGAGCCGCTGAGCCGGGTCGCACGTTCGTACAACTGCCGGTACGTGTGCTGAAGCTGGTCCCCAACGGAAATCGCCGGGCGGTCTCCGTACGCCAGGGCTGCGTTTCGCAGGAATATTGAAATGTTCATGTCGTAGGTTCCGGCAAAAAGGCGTGTGAAAGGCGGCGTCAAACGACTAATTTCGAGGCGATCCTGGCGCGCACCGACGCATTGATGCCGAGTACCTGATCGAAGTACATAGACAGCGTTGCATACCGGTCTTTGATCGCCTGAAATGCAGCGTCCAGGTATGCGGGTTCGACGGACAAAATGGTGCGAACCGCCTCGGCCGAGATGTTCCCAAAGCGCAACGTCAGTTCCTGGCGCACCCTGGCTGACGGGTCGCTCGAATCCGAGGTCGGATTCGACAAGAGATACTCACTCATGACGTCGTCGGGATGGACTCCGAGAACGGTCTGCACCAGTGCAACCAGAACCCCAGTACGATCCTTTCCGGCGGAGCAAAACACGACGGACGGGTGGTCACTGGAATCCAGCATGTGCATGTACTTGCTGAAAGCGCACACCAACGTGGGCCGGAAGGGAAGCGTCCCGTACCTCGCGCGGAGATTTTTCCTGGCATCTTCAGCATTTAGTGTCGATGCCGCTTCTACATGCGGTGCCATTTCCGCCGTTTCACCTTCTGCAAACAGGACCTGGCCATCGAATGATTGGAAGACAGGGGTCGGGGCCTTCCTGCGTTCGCTGTCACCCCGCAGATCAACGAGGGACCGAATTCCCAAGTCTCGAATCGCTTCGAGGTCGCGCTGAGTCGCGTTCGTGTGCTGACCGGAACGAAATAGACGAGAACTTACAAGCCGCCCACCGCCGGCTACGGGGTAACCCCCAAAATCGCGAAAATTGGAGATGCCTTCCGCCGCGATCAATCGCTCGGCGGGCATGCCGATCCTGGGCGACGTGCGATCCATCGGCGTCATCGAGTTTGTGTTGCCAGGACAGTTACAACCATCGCAGCGGAGTCCTCACCGAGGAACCCCCCACCGTTCTCAGCGAGCGCGATACGCGGATCGTTATCAGCCTGTCTCGCGCCGGCCCGGCCCCTGAGCTGCGTCACGAGTTCGTGGATTTGCGACAAGCCCGTCGCGCCGATGGGATGTCCATTTCTAACCAGGCCGCCCGACGTGTTAACGGGAACTCGGCCGCCCAGGCGTGTATGTCCATCCCGGAAGAGTCCCAGCCCCTCCCCTGGATTGCACAGGCCGAGCGCCTCGTAATAGACGAATTCCGACGGGGCGGCGGCATCGTGCAATTCGACGACGTCCACGTCCTTGGGGCCAACACCCGCCGCTTCGAATGCTGACCGGGAAGTCCTTTCGGCGAGGCGGTCTCCTTCCGTGGGGCCGTCAAATCCGCTCGCCAACACCGAACTCAGTATGTTGACGGGCTGCCGTACCCCAAGCTTTTGTGCTGCGTCCCTGGACATGACGACTGCAGCCCCGGCACCGTCGGCAATCGGTGAGCACATGAGCAGGGTCAACGGGGAAACGATCGGTGTCGAATCCAGCACTTGCTGCGCCGTGAGCACATCGCGGAACTGGGCATTCGGGTTCAGGCTTCCGTGCCGGGAGTTTTTTACCACCATGTCAGCATAGTCTTGGAAGGTCGCCCCGGTTGCTGCCATGTAATCCCTGGCGATCCGGGCGTAGACATCCATGAATACGGAACGGGGCTTGCCGGCGTTCGCATCACTCGCCGAGTCGCCGAACGCAAACTTCAGCAATGCCTGCGGCTTCTCAACATCCGTGCATCCGTCAAAAACCGAAAAGATCTTCCGTTTGTCGTCGATGTAGAGCTTCTCGACACCAAAGACGAGCACGATATCGTAGGCGCCTAGCGTCACCATGGTTGCCGCCTGCTGGAATGCAGTGGATGCCGTGGCGCATGCGTTCTCCACATTCACGACGGGAACACCACCGAGCCCGATCCCACGCAAGATCGCTTGCCCTGCAATGCAGACCTGACCGGTCGTCAACGATGCGGCCGCGTTACCGGCCCAGGCTGCCTGGATTTGTCGAATATCGATTCCAGAATCGAGCAGCGCACTTTGGATCGCCTCATGGGCCAGCGAGGCAAGACTACGGGCCGGATGTCTTCCAATTGCGGTCATGCCAACACCGGAGATTACGGCGTTCTGCTTCAATGAAGCCGTACGGTCAGTCTTCATTTGTTCGGTCCCGTTCATTGCGATGAGAACGACGGCAAGACGACGGACTCCAGCCAGCGCGTTCCGATTCGGTTTGCCATGTAGTCGTCATGGGCAACGATCGCCTTCAGTAGCGGAAGATTCGTTGCCACTCCGTGGACTTCGAATCGGCTCAATGCATCAGCCAGTCTTTCCTGAGCGTGTTCGCGGGACTGGCCATGTACGATCAGTTTCGCGATCATGCTGTCGTAATACGGTGGAACCTCCGAACCGTCAGTCACAGCACTATCAACGCGGACACCGGGACCGCTGGGCGGGCGCCAACGCGTGATCTTCCCTGGGCTTGGGGCGAAGCCCTTGCGTGGATCCTCGGCGAGGATGCGGGCTTCGATGGCATGACCGTCAAAGGATATGGCTGATTGCGCGGGTAGCGGCTGCCACGAATGCGCAATATTCAACTGCATACGAATCAAGTCAAAGCCGGTGATCTCTTCTGATACCGGATGTTCCACTTGAATCCGGGAGTTCACCTCCATGAACGAAAACGTCTGCCTGTCTTCGTCATATAAGAACTCCACGGTCCCGGCGTTTCGATAACCGATCGATTCCAGGATGCTCACTGCCGCCTGCCGGACACGCCCTCGCACCTGCTCCGGGAGAATGGAAGCGGGCGCCTCCTCGATCATCTTTTGGTAGCGCCGTTGCAGCGAGCAGTCGCGCTCTCCGAAGTGGATTGCACTCCCCTTCCCGTCACCGATCACCTGCACCTCGATGTGGCGTGCACGTTCTATGAACGCTTCGAGGTAAAGCGTGTCGTCACCAAATGCCTCTCGAGCAGTGGTTTGTGCACGATCAAACGCCTGGGCCAATTCCACGTCATTGCGTGCGACGATCATCCCGCGTCCGCCACCGCCCGCGGACGCTTTCGTGATCACCGGATAGCCGATGCGCTTGGAAACCTCCTGCGCATGCTGGAGGCTGAGCAGTTTCTCGCTGCCATGCGTCAGAGGCACACCTGCGCCCAGTGCAATGTTCTTGGCAGAGAGTTTGTCCCCGACCGCACGCACAGATTCAGCACTGGGTCCAACGAAGACGAGTCCCTCCGCTTCGCACAGCTCAGACAGCTCGGCGCGCTCAGAAAGGAATCCATAGCCTGGATGAAGCGCAGTGCAACCGGTCTTCAATGCAGCATGAACCACAAGGTTGATATTCAGGTATGAATGTCTCGCCTGCGGTGGCCCGAGAACGACGACGCGGCCCGCTTCGCGCGCGGCCAGGCTATCCCGGTCCGCGTCTGACACGCCGAGTACCGTTTCCATGCCGAGTGCGTGGGCGGCGCGGATGATTCGCAGTGCAATTTCTCCGCGATTCGCCACGAAGAGTCGAGAGACCATCTTCATTTACGTGCGCGTATCGATCACGAACAGGGGCTGTCCGTACTCAACCATCTGACCGTCTGAAACGAGAACAGCCTTGACCACACCGGAAACACCGGCCGGGACCGTTGTGAATAGTTTCATCACCTCGAGCAGGCAAAGATCTGTTTCGGGCTCAACGCGCTGGCCCACTTGGACATAGGGGTCAGCACCGGGCTTCGGGGCCTGATAGAAGCAACCCAGTGACGGGGCAGTGACCGCAACGCAACCTTCCGGGAGCGCAGGCGTCTCTCGATCCTTCGGTGCCAAAGGTTCTTGTTGCATCTGCTTTGGCGCAGGTGCCGTCGCACGCGCAGCAACTGGTGGCGCGGGATCTGGATTATGTATTGCTCCGGCGGCGTTGCTGACGCTCGCGATTCTCCCCCCAGGCGCTTGACGCGAGAGGTAGAGAAAGGCGTCGCCATACTGGAGCTCCAGTTCCCTCCACGTACTTGTTTCGAACAACTGAACGATCGCTTCAAGGTCGTTGTCTGAAATGCTCATTGCTGCTCTTCCGGTCGGTCTCTGATCGCGACTGTCGAACGCTAATCTCGTGAGAGACGCAACGAGAATTCGGACGTCTTGAGATAGAGTTCTTTGCTTACGGACAACTGCATCAAGCGCGGGATCTGCTGAAGCTCTTGCGACGAGACCAAAGGGTATGTTCGCTTCACGGGTCCTGCCGCGCGCATTTTTTCAATGTCGGTCGACGGTACCAAGGCACGCAGCAGGAGTTCGTCGTCGTCGCGGGTTCCATGTCGCTTATGCAGCTCCTCTAAGGTGGGTTGTTCCGGGGGATTGGATGCAATCTCCTTTGCACGCGGCGCTGACATGATCTTGTCGAGCACGTTCTCATCGATCGGAGCAACAGGCTTGCCGTGCCATTCGCACGCGTATTGGATGACTTCGTCCGGAATCGTTCCGTAACGCACGCCGGTAACAACGTTCATCACCGCCTGAATGCCCACCAGCTGGCTGAATGGCGTGGCCATTCCGGGATAGCCCAGCTCTTTGCGTACCAGAGCGGTTTCCCGCAGTACTTCATCCAGCCGCTCACTCATTTTGTGCTGGGCGAGTTGGGCCTTGAGGGTTCCCATCATGCCGCCAGGGATCTGGTGGCGTTCAGCAAGAACGTCATATTCGTTGTGCTGATTGACTGGAAGTCCTGCAGTCTTTCCAACCCGCCCCATGTACGTGGCGACTTCGGCAAACAGCTCATCTTTGAGTGAATGGGTGTGGCCGAGGAGCTCGAGGTTGTGCACCATGATCTCGGTCGACGGTACCGAGGAACTGTTCGCCATTGGTCGACTGGCGGTATGAAGAATGTCGACTCCGAACTCGACGGCATCACAGTAAGCCCTCGCGCTTTGGCCGAGGATATTGTTCGCATGAAACTCCAGACGCTTTCCGCCAGCTGCCTGTTTCAGTGCAGGCACGAGTCTCGAAAGCTGGTCCCGGCCCAGAACACCCGCCGTGTCATACAGCAGGATCGTGTCAATGTCGGGGCTGCTTGCGAGCTGTCGAACTTTGTCAGTGAAATATTCGAGTGTGTGAACGGGGGACTGGAAGTACATCACGGCTCCGGCGACCTCGGATCCGAACTCCTTGGCGACTTTCGCCAAACGGTGCATCTTGTCGATGTTGTAGAGAACGTCATAAATCCAGAAGCTTCGGCACCCGTGACGATTGAGCTGGCGCATCCAGCAATCCATCAGTGCGTCGGGTGTCACCGCGAAACTTACGGCACAGTTGGCCCTCATTCCTGCACGCAGACGGGTGCGCGGCGCTGCTTGAACGAAGAGATCGAGGGCCTCCCACGGATCCTCTCTGAAGATGCGGATCATGATTTCGAATCCGGAAGAACCGGTCAGATCAATCACTCTGAAGCCCGTTCTGTCCAAGACGGGCATGATGGGCAATGCCATCCCGGCTTGAAGTCGCATACCCCAGAGGCTCTGGGGCCCGTCTCGCAACGTTTCATCAACGAATTCAACATGTGCCACTATTCTTGCTCCGGTAGTGCAACAGATCTTTCGCACCTTTGTTGGCGGTAGGTCGTTCGGTCCTCAGGCCGCCGCTTCCTGATCCGCTTCGCGGGTTCAGGCTTTCCGTGGCGGACGACGTACAGTTGGGCCATGGGTGAATCTACGCATCATCCTGAGTCTGCCGCTGTCCGGAATCTGCAAGTCGACCGCGTCCCGGCCGCATGCACGTCTACGAGTTCCTCGACGGCCGCCCGTCGGCAGCCTGCTAGGGCTCGAGCCTGAGGCGCACGCCGCCGTGCACGAAGCGCGGCTGGCCGATGGTGTCTACGCCCGCGCGCCCGACGAGATAGGTCTGGTCGAAGAGATTCTTGACTCCGAGATACAAGTCCAGTTGCGGCGTCGCGTGCCACGCCGCGTAGCAATCGGTGATCGCGACGTCCGACATCGGCAGCGTGTTGATATCGTTCTCATACTGTTTGCCGAGATACCGCACGGTCACCTCCGCCGTGCCCCGCTGCGTGTCGTCGTACGTCAGGCTGAGCGTCGCCATGTTGCGGGGCGTCTCCGGCAATTCCTTTCCCAGGAGCTGAGACCGTCCCGGCGCGGAGGTCACCTCGGTCGGCGCGTACGTGTAGGCGGCATGCACGAACCACTCGGGCGCGAACGTCCACCTTCCCTCGAATTCGATGCCCGAAATGCGGGCGCTTCCCAGGTTCTGCTTCTGTCGCGTGTTGGGTCCTGTCGAAACGTTGACGATCGGGTTGTCGAGCTCATTCCAGAACCCGGTGAGTCGCGCGGAAATCGCCCGCGTCCCGCCAACGTCCACCCCGGCCTCCACCCCACGCAGCGCCTCGGCGACGAGGGCGGGGTTCGAGTCCGTGCGGACCGTGCCGACCTGGAACGGGCGGTAGAGCTCGTCGAGCGTCGGTGCACGAAAGGCGTGATAGGCCGCGCCCCGCACGTCGAGCCAGTCGTTGAGCCGCACGCGAACGGCGAATTTCGGCGAGAACTGGCTTTCCGACCGGTCGGGGAACCGTGTGTCCGTGACCTCGCGGTCGTAGGCAATTTCCGCGCGCTCTCCCGAGAGGTTCTGCCAGTGGTCGTATCGCAGGGCGAGGCTCGCGTTCACCGCCGATGAGTAATCGTAGACGTCCTGTATGAACACGCCATGGAGATCCTGCTTTCCGGTCGCGTTGCGCTGCACGGTCGGGTTGCCGCTCGGAGGCGTGGTGGCCGGGTACAGCGTCTCCCGCGTCTTGCCGTCGATCCAGCGGGCGTCTGCGCCCACCGTGATCGTGTGTGCGCCGTGGAACTGCAGCGTCGGCGTGAACCACAGCACGCTGCCTCCGAGATCGTCGGCCGGGACTTCCTGGTGAGCCGACAGCGTCTCCGTGTTACGCCCGGGTCCGACGCGGGCTCGATCCTGCTGGAACTCGGCGTTGTGACCAAACAGTGTGGCCTCGATACGACCGGCGTTTTCCGGCAGGAAATGGGCGGACCCGGAAAAGCCGAGGCGATCGACCGAGGCGGTCGTATACCGGGTGCCCCCGTTGAAATCCTCGTTGAAATAGCCGGCCTCGAGTCCGAAGCCGAACTGCGGGGAAGGATCGACCTGCAGGCGCCCGTCGAGCGTCTGATGGCGACTCGTCGTGTCGCCGTCTATCCGGCCGCGATCGTAGTGCGCCACGACCGGGTACCCGTCGGACTGAAGAGTCTCCGCGTCCACCGAGGCGCCCACCGGGCCCGCGCGGTCGGCCGCATGGACGGAGATCGTGTAGCTGTCGAACGAGCCGTAGTCGGCAATCGCCTCGAGGGTGCGCGGCTCGATCGGGCGGGACAGCACTTGAATCACGCCGCCGAGCGCGTAGTTGCCGTAAAGCGCGGAGCTTCCGCTTGGAACCAGCTCGATGCGCTCGATGCCGATGCGCGGGATGGAGCGCCAGGCCACCCAGCCGGCGTAGGCGTCATTGGCAGGGATGCCGTCGACCAGGACCAGGGCACGTGAGACGGCGCTGCCGCCGACGTTGCGCAGCTTCACGCCCTGGGAGCTCGGGTCGGCGGCCAGGCTGCTCGAGCGCCGGAACAGGTTGAAGGACGGCACGGATCGCAGCAGCTCGTCGAGCGTCTGGCTCGCGCTGCGGGCGATCTGCTGCCGTTTGATCACCGTGACCGAGACCGGCAGGTCGGAGACTGCCATGGGCGTGCGCGTCGCCGTTACCACCAGCGTCTCGAGCTCGCCGGCGTTCACCTCGGGTATCCTGGAAGTGCGCGACGCATCTGTGCCATCGCCCGCCCACGCTTCACCCGCAGCAAGGAGCCACAGGGTGGCCAGGCAGAGTCCGGCGATTCGAAGAAAGCTGGTCTGTCGGTTCATGTCCCGGACGCTTCGGCCAGGGGCAACGCAAACCCGGCGCCTGTCGACGCGGAGCCTATTGACGGCAGCCGCCGAACACCCCCGGGGGTGCCGCACGTCGCGGCCGCCTGCCGATATTCCTCAAGTGCGCGCTAGACGCACCGCGCGGGGCTCGAGCAGGTCCTCCCGACCCTTGGCGCGCGCCAGCGCGCAATACGCATAGTAGATCTCCGCGAATTGCACGCCCCAGACGAGGAGCGCCATGAACCATTCGTTGAAGAACAGATTGGTGGAGTCGTTTTGAATCGCGAAGAAGCCGCCCTCGAGCACCGCAATGTACGAACTCGCGCCCGTCACAACGATTATGGCGATGCCGTGCATTGCGACCTTCGCGCGAAACAGCGTCCAGCTGAAGTACAGCATGAAGAACGCGAAACCGACCGTGCCGACGAGGTAGAAGTACTGCAGACCTGCAGTGTCCAGCCAGACGGTGCGTGCCAGATGCGCTATCAACGCGGTGATAGCAAAAAGCCCGACTTCCACGACATGCGATGGCTTGCAATCGTGGGTGACCCGCATGATCCCGAGCGCCGCGATCAGCGGGACACCGAGAGCGCGCGAGAACGCATCGCAGTAAAATGTGATGGCGCCGCTCAATTCGGAGCCCGTCCCCATGTACACGAAGAAATGTGTCGCGGAGAAGCCGAGGACCCACCACTCGAGGCCCAGCAGGACGTTCCTCATCCGCAGGAATTTCCATCCGTAGAACCATCCCGAGAAGATCAAGGTGGATGTGGAGCAAAGAATCAGCAGGTCTCTGAGTGTCATGGATATTCCTCACCGGCCAGACTCGACACCAATCGTGGTCGCCGGCGGGACACTGGCCTGCCAATAGAGGCAGGGTCCTGACTTGCGGCCGCAGGCGAATCAGAAGCTCTTCCTGACCGAGACGCCGAACTGACGGGGCGCAGCGTAGCTTCTGAGCAGATTACCTAACGATGCAGCCTGATCGAAGGCGAAGGTCTGTCGCGCCGTATCACCGATGTTGGTAACGAAGGCGGCGAACTCCCAACCGCTGTCCGGCAGGTCGTAGCTAAGCCGGGCATTGTTTACGAACGAGCTATAGATCTTGTTGCCGAACGTGTTGTCGGCCGATGCATAGCGATCGTCCAGGTAGTTTCCATCCCAGGTCACGGCCAGGCGCCCGCTGCCGACCGTCCAGCCGTAGGTGACATTTCCCGTCACGCTCAGCGGCGGCGCGTTGGACGCATCCTGGTCGCGGACGCCGCGCAGGAGAGTTGACACGTCCTTGACCGTGCGGTCGAACAGGCAGGCCACCCCCAGGCCGAGAATCAGGCCGTCGGTGGGTGCGGCCGAGATTTCCAGTTCGGCCCCACTGAACGTCGCATCGTTGTTCGTGACGTATCCCGCCAGGTTGATGAACTGCCAGGTCTGGAAATCGTGGTAGTCGTAATAGAACAGCGACGCATTGACCCGCAGACGGTCAGACAGGCTGGTCGTCTTAGCGCCGACTTCGTATGCCAGGAGCGACTCCGGGCCGAACGGAGTCTGCTCGTACGTCAGCGTCGCTCCCGTGTTGGTGTTGAAACCAGCTCCCTTCACGCCACGGGCAATGCTGACGTAGACGAGCGAGTCGGCGGAAGGAATGTAGTCCAGTTCGACCTTGCCCGAGACCATGTCGTTGTTGGTCTCCGCCAGCGAACCGACCGTGGCTCTACTGAAATCATAGCCAAGCAACGCCGGATCAAACGTCACCGATCCCGGGCAAAGTCCGGGGTCAATGTAATTGCACCCAAGCTCGTTGTAGTAGACCTGAGAGTTGAACGTCTTCTTGTCGTGCGTGTAACGAGCACCAACAATGCCGCGCAACTTGTCGTTGAACATGTACTCCAGCTGACCAAAGACAGCGTAGGAGTCCATCTTCTGCTTTCCGGGGTTGTAATCCCAGAATGCGTAGTCCGAGTTCATGCCGTAGAGCGACTGGTATGACTGGGAGAACGTCTGGTCGGTACTGAGCCAGTAGGCGCCCGCCGTCCAGGTCAGTCCGCCTGCCGTGCCGTTCAGGCGGAACTCCTGGGACCACTGCTCCATGTCCTGGGTGATCGGGTACCAGCAGAACTCGTACGGGTCACCGTCGCAGTCTTCCTTGTAGTCACTCTTGAATTCCATGTAACTCGTCACCGAGTCGAACGTGAACGAGTCGGTCGTCCACGTCAGGTACAGGGTCGGCGTGAACCTGTGGTTCTTCTCGTATCCCAGGCTGTTGAATGCGCTCGTCGTCTTGTCCTTGTACGGGTCTCGGTAGCCATACGCGTCGTTGCCAGGCCCGGCGCCCGGGAACATGGGGTTTTCCATGTCTGCCGGCAGATACGCGTCGTCGCCGTTTTCAAGCACGTAGGCGGCCTTCACATTGTAAGTACCTAATCGGTACCGGGGGTGTTCATCGTAGGCAATCGAGAGCCGAGCGGTCAGCGAATCGGTAACGTCCATTTCGAGCTGGCCCCGAACGCCACGGAAATTCGTTTCCATGGTGTCCGCCTGGCCGGGCTGGCTGTTGTTCTTGTTCTCCCACCAGCCATCGGCTTTCGAATACAGGCCCGACAGGCGACCGCGCACGCGGTCCGAAAACGGTCCGCTGATTGCGCCTTCGACGGAGATTGAGTTGAAGCTACCGTAGCGTACGTCCGCGTAGCCCTCGAGTTTGTCCGTCGGACGCTTCGTGAAGAAACTAACCAGACCGCCGCTCGACGCACGCCCGAACAGGGTGCCCTGCGGACCGCGCAGGACTTCCACGCGCTCGAGGTCGTAGATCGGGAAAGCCTGCAGGCCGCTGGAAGAGAGGTACACCTCGTCGATGTACATCGAATTGGGGCCTTCCTGGTTGACGGAGTAGTCGGACTGGACCACGCCGCGAATGCCCAGCTGGCCGCTGGCGTCGCCGCTCGAGCCGCCATCCAGAGTCACCCCGGGGAAGATGTTGGCGATGTCCTTCTGGTTCACCGCACCGAGATTCCGCAGCTCATCGCCCGACGCCGCGGATACCGAGACGCCGACGTCCTGCATGCTCTGCTGACGACGCTGCGCCGTGACGACGACCTCTTCGAGCCCTTCCGCGGAGGCCGCTGCGGAGCTCAGAGCGGTCAGGACTGCAAGGCCGACGGCCGTGGTCGAAGGAAGAACGCAAGGTGGACGCCGAACCTTCATGTGGGTCTCCCCCAAGTAGTCGATCGCTGGCGAGTCTATCGTCGGCGCCCGCAGCTTCTGTCCAGAAACGGCAACCGCGGCGGGCACGCGTCTTCGAGCGCGTTGTCGCCGCCCTGAGCCGTGATGAGTCAATGGCCAAGCGCCAACGGACTACGAGTCCGCCAATGCCTTCAGCAGGATCCGGTCGAGGACCCGGTCCGGCAGCAGCCGTGCCATGAGTGCCAGCATGCGCGCGTCGGAACCTACCAGGTAGCGAGTGCGCGGCTTCTTCGCAGAGACAGCGTGCAACACAGCCTCGCTGACTTTGTAGGGTGAAACGGCCGTCGCATTGCTCTTTTCCAGGAACCGGCGGAATTGCTTGTAACTATCCCCGTACAGCGCCAGGTGGTCCTTGGACGCCGATGCCGCCCAGTCATGCTCCAGGCCTTTGGTCCACATTGTGGTCTTGATTGCGCCCGGTTCGATCAGGCTGACGTGAACGCCCCACGCCGCCATCTCCTGCCTCAAGACATCCGAGAACGCTTCAATTGCGTGCTTCGACATGCAATAAGGCCCCGACCAGGAATTCGCCACGAGACCGCTTATCGAGCCAACGTTCACGACGCGGCCGCGTGACTGCCTCAGCATGGGCAAGAACGCCTGCGTCGTCTGCACGGTACCGATCACGTTGACCTCGAACTGGTGCCGCAGCGAGTCCATCGCAACGCACTCCAGCGGCTGATCGTAGGAGACGCCCGCATTGTTCACGAGCGCCGTCAGGCCTTCGCCGCGCAGCGCGGCCGCAACCGTCTGCACGGCCGAAGCGATCAAGTCCCTGCTACTGATATCGAGGATGATGGGTTCCAGCAGAGAATTGCCGTAGCTCCTCAGCCCCGCGGCGTCGCTCTCCTTCCGTACGCCCGCAAACACGCGAAAACCGCGGTCTGCCAGATAGCGGGCGCAGGCCGCGCCGATCCCGGTCGAACTGCCGGTCAATACAATGGAACCAACCGCTGGATTATTCACGAAGCCCCCTCTCGCGCACTCGGTTCAGGCGCGTCCTGGTAAATACCCCCTTCACAGCGCGCGCGAGATCAACTCCTTCATGACTTCGTTCGTGCCGCCGTAGATGCGCTGCACGCGCGCGTCCGCAAAGAGACGACACACCAGATACTCGTTCATGTAGCCGTAGCCGCCGAACAGCTGCTGGCACTCGTCGATCACCTTCTGCTGCAGGTCGGTGATCCACCACTTGGCCATCGCAGCGGTCTCGGGGTCGAGTTCACCCTTCACCAGCTGCTCGATGCAGCGGTCGGCGAAGACGCGCGCGACACGCACGTGCGTCGCGCACTCGGCGAGCTTGAAACGCGTGTTCTGGAACGCCGCGACCGGCTGGCCGAAGATGTGGCGCTCTTTCACGTACCTGATCGTCTCGTCGAGCGCGCCCTCCATTGCGGCCACGCCGGCCGCCGCGATCAGCAGCCGCTCGTAGGGCAGGTCACCCATCAGCATGTGCATGCCCTTGCCTTCCGCCTGCAGCAGGCAGTCGGCCGGGACGCGTACGTCCTCGAAGAAGAGCTCTGCGGTGTCCTGGGCGTGGAAGCCCATTTTGTCCAGCACCCGGCCGACGCGGTAGCCCGCAAGGCCGGTCGTCTCGACCATCAGGATCGAGAGGCCACGGCCGCGGTCGTTCGGGTCGGTGCGAACCACCAGCATCAGGATCTCTGCCGAGCTGCCGTTGGTGATGAAGATCTTCGAGCCGTTGACGACGTAGTGGTCACCGTCGCGGACCGCGCGGGTGCGGATGCCCTTCAGGTCGGAACCCGCGCCGGGTTCCGTCATCGCGATCGCGCCGATCAGCTCGCCGCGCGCCATGCGCGGCAGCCAGCGGTGCTTCTGCTCCTCGGTGCCGTAGTTGAGAATGTAGTGCGCCGTGATGCTGTGCACGCCCTGGCCGAACCCCGAGATGCCGCGGCGGTTGAGTTCCTCGTAGAGCAGCGTCTCGTGGCGGACGTCGCCGCCGCCGCCGCCATACTCGGCAGGAATGTCCATGCAGAGGAATCCGGCGGCGCCGATCTTGCGCCACGTCTCCTTGTCAACGTGGTGCTGCTCCCGCCACTTCTTGTCGAGCGGCAGCATCTCTGCCTCGACGAAGCGCGCGATCGGCTCACGCAGCATCCGGAGGTCGTCGTCCATCCAGGGCGATTCATACGGCTTCATGATCTTCAGTGCTCTGCGCCAGGAGAAAGAGCGTTGCGGTTGCAGTGCTCATGCCGAGTGCCGGTCAGGCTCGGCCGCCATTGTCACGCGGCGCGCCTGAGCAGGAGGTCCGCTTTCTGCAACTCGATCGGGGCCACCTCCTGGCGGGATCAAGCGTAGCGGGCGACCAGCTTCAATGACATGTGGTTCTGGTTCGCATACGCCCCCCTTCGGTCCCCTGGCCGGAGTCCTTCATGTTCTCTCCGTTCCCGGTCCGGTAGAGTTTCAAGGACGGTCGATTGGGACCGCGACGGCTGCCCCGCGGCGCCGGAGGATCCGCACGACTACAAATCCAAGAGCCAGCCACGCGAGGCCCACGGCCAGCCCGGTGACGTTCATGCTCCCGAGCACGGCTACGATGATCGCCATGCCGATGCTCGGCAGCACCGCATGCGCGAAGTACCTTCGGGACTTGCGCCTCACCACGAACCACGCGATCACAGATGCGTTCACTGCCAGGAACGCCATCAGGGCTCCGAAATTGACCATCGTGGTCAGAGTGTCGAAGTTGTTCGCAAGAAGAAGCGCGACGCTTGCGGAGATCGACCCGGACGTCAGGACTGCATTGCGCGGCACGTGATACTTGGGATCGACGTAAGCGAGGTACTTCGGCATCTCGCCGCTCGCGGCCATGGTGTACAGCACCCGCGCGACGCCCGTGACCATGGGTGGGAGGATGGATGCGGCGACGATGAATATGCCAACCCAGGCCATGAATGTCGAAAGCTGGGCGTTGACCCTCGTGGCGAACAGCTCGTAGGTGATCGTCGTGAGGTCGGCTGGCACGAATCCGTGCCCAAGGTCGCTGACGATCCAGACGTTCAGTACGCCCAGGCTTCCGAGAAGGATGATCACGAAGATGACCGCCCGACCGATCAGGGGTCGCTGTTCCTGCCGGACCTCGGAAGCCAGCGTAGTGATTGCGTCGAACCCGAGGTAAGCCATGACGCACAGCGACGTGCCCTCGAACAGGCCGCCGACACTGGCATCGGCGTTCCACCAGGCGTCCGGCGTGAACGTCGGCATGCCCAGGCGTTGCATGACCACGACCGCCACGACGAGGGTCACGGCCACCATCAGGAACTGGATGAGCAGCGTGCCGAGATTGAACCGTGCGCTGGTCTTGACGCCGAACCAGTTCACACCGACGTTGAAGACTGCAATCATCACGATCCAGATCCAGCGCGGCACGTCGGGAATCAGTGCAGTCAGAGACGCCCCGCAGAACACGTACATCAAGGCCGGGACGAGCAGGTAGTCCAGTAGGATCATCCATCCGGTCAGGAATCCGGCGGTCTCGCCGATCGCTGCGCGTGCATACGAATATGCCGAACCAGCCTCGGGCACGACCGTGACCATCTGCGCGTACGAGAACGCCGTGAACAGCAAGGCGACCGCACCTAGCAGGTAGACCAGCGCCACCACGCCTCCCGACAGAGCGCTCGCAAACCCCCAGGTCGACCACGGCCCTACCGGTGCGACATACACCAGGCCGTAGACGACCAGGTCCCAGAATGTGAGCACCTGGAGCAACTGGGACGTGGATGCGAACGTTGCGTGGGTGTCATTGGTCACGTTCGGCTTGCCCTCTGGTCAACGGACAACTGCTTCCGGCACTCATCGGATCGCTTCGAAGGGCACTACTCGCGCAGCTGCCGGTTCCTCTCCCGGACCACGTCCCGTTCACCCGGAGTTCCGCCTCCCGGATGACGGCCGGATTATAGGAACCGGTCCGATCCGCCGAAGGTCGTTTTCTGCAAGTTGCCCGTGCCGCGATTGCCGTTTGCGGACAGCTGGCGGGCCCGGTTTCACTAGGATCCGGTTCAGGCTCTACGGAGGTTCGACATGCGCGACGACTTCTTTGCAACGAACGACGTCTCAGCCGTTCGGCGGGACTGGGACACGAACCAGACCCGGGAGTACGTGCGATCGTTGCCGATCTGGACGGGCAACGTCGAGATCACGCAGCTGTTCGGCGGCTTCCAGAACCGCAATTACGTGGTCGTCGATGGCGACGGGAAGCGGTATGTCGCGCGTTCCGGCTTCGACCAGGGCCGGATCACCCAGACGTCCGTGGTGGCCTGCACGATCGCCGCCGGGAAGCTCGGCATCGGTCCGCCCATGTACTACGTCGAGCCGAACCTGTTCGTCACCGGGTTCGTGCCCGGCCCGCAACTGCAGGCCGAAGATTTCCTGAACCGCCACTGCATCGAGCAGATCCTGGACACGCTGCGGACCATGCACGAGGGATCGGAGGCCCTGCCTGGCCCGGCCGCCCTGTGGGAGCCGTTCCACACGATCAGGCGCTACCTGAAAGACCTCGAGGTCGGCATCCCGTATCGCGGCGTACCGCCTTCGCAGTGGGCACATGAGGTGCCACGCTGGCGTGATATCACCTATCGTCTGGAGCGCGCGATCGAGCCGTACATACCCGTGCTGACGCACAATGACGTAGTGTACGTGAACATGATGTTCACCTCGGCAGCGCGCGAGAAAGTCTGGTTCATCGACTGGGACGGTGGCGGGTACGGCAACCCAATGTGGGACATCGGCGAGTTAGCGATGTGGGCACAAGCGGACGATGAACTCGACACCTTCATCCTCAACTACTACTACGGCAACCCCAAGGCGGATCGCATGAAGGATCTCATGCGGCAGCACGTCGCCTTCAAAACGCTGGCGCCACTGCGACTGATCGCCGAGTGCCTGCAGGCAACGATCGACCCGGTCTATTACCTCTCGCCGGAAGAACAGGCCGCCAGCATGCGCAAGACCAACGACGCTGCCGACCTGGCCCTCGAAACGAGCGTGCTGGGTATCGTGCAACACCTGATTCCGGTGCTGGACCAGCTCTGGGACCGGCATCAGTCCGCATACCGCTGAATTTCAGGGAACTGCCACCGAGCTCAACCAGTCGCGCACTTCCAGCAGGGAAGCACAGACGTATTTCACGTCGTCCGGCGGCGCCACCAGGTCGGGAACCATGACCACCGTGGCGCCCGCCTCCTCTGCGGCAGCGACACCGGGGACCGAGTCTTCCAGTGCCAGGCAATGGCGCGGATCGACACCCAGCCTCTGCGCGGCGAGCAGGTAGATGTCAGGAGCAGGCTTTCCGCGAGCGACTTCGTCGCCGCAGGCGACGGCGGACATCCGCCCGGCCAGGTCCGCAAGCCGCCCAAGCGCCAGCACGCGTTCCGTCGACGTCGCCACGGCGTAGGGCAGTCGCATCCGGTCGAGCTGCTCCAGAATCTCGAGGACCCCGGGCTTGCGCGGCATCCCGTGCTCGTGGACGTATTCCTCGCGCCAGTGACGTACTGCTTCGCCGATGCAATGCCAGTCCAGCCCAGGCCCGAGACGAGCGCCGAAGATCCCAGCGAGATCGGCCTCCCGACGACCTATCGTCAGGGCATGCAGTTCGTCGCTCATCGGAAAGCCATGGCGCGCCGCCACTGCATACCACGCCTGCCGGTCGACGCGCTCGGTGTCCACCAGAATGCCGTCGAGGTCGAAGATCACGCCACGGAGACCGGGACCGGCGATGGCCGGGAGTCGTTTTCGAATCGGTCTGGCACCTGCACTCACGATGCAACGCGCTCTCGATGCCCCGCACCGCTGTCCGGCAGGGCCGTGTACTTGCGTGTGACCCGTGCGGTCACGCCCGTGAACAACGCATAGTCGATGGTCCCGGCGTGGTCAGCAACGCATGCCGCCGGGAGTTCGGGCCCCCACAGAACCACTTCGTCCCCCTCTTCGGCCACGTCCACGTCGGTGACGTCGATCGCAAGGGAATCCATGGAAACCCGTCCGACCAGCGGCACGATCTTCCCTCTCACGTGCACCGGCGTGCCGTTCGGGGCATGGCGCGGATAACCGTCACCGTAGCCGATGCCCACCGTTGCGATGCGACTCGGGCGGTCGCAGGTCCACTTGCCGTGGTAACCCACGGACTCGCCCACCGGCAGGGTACGGATCGCCAGAATCCGCGACGTGAGACGCATGGCGGGGCGAACTTGGGGGGCATACCCAGGATGCGCGCGTCCACCGTACAGCATGATTCCCGGCCGCACCCAACCCGCCCGGGTTTCCGGACGGGCGAGGAGAGCGGCCGAGTTGGCCGTGCTGAACGCGAGTCCCGGCGCGCGATCTCGTACCGCCTGGAGGCAGGCCCACTGATGGCCCGTGCTCATTGCCGCGTTGTCGTCCGCGGCGCTGAAGTGATTCATGTGGATCAGTTTGGTGACGCCGGGCATGCCACGCAGGAGACGATCGGCGGCGAGGAACGCCTCCGGCTCGAGCCCCAGCCGGTGCATGCCGGTGTCCAGTTCCAGCCAGACACGCAGTTCGAAATTTCGTGATGCCTCGGCAATCGCCGCAACCGATGCCGGCGTGTGGGCGGTGACGTCGATCCGCAACCGGGAACACGCGAGAAGCTCGTCCGCGTCCAGCAACGTGCCCAGGAGCACGATGCGCTGCTTGATGCCGCCATCCCGCAGGGCGAAGGCCTCGGCAAGACGCGCGACCGCGAGCGCGTCCGCTGCGGCAAACGCGCGGGCAGCAGGCAGCAGTCCGTGTCCATAGGCGTCTGCCTTGACGAGCGCGACGACGCCGCTTCCCGGACAGATGCGCTTGACTTCAGCCAGGTTGGCGGCCAGCGCCGCCAGGTCGATTTCGACAGTCGCGGTGTTCAGCAAGAGTCCGCCCAATCACAGCCGAACGCATCACCCGCCCAGCAGGTCCGCGACGGGCGTTCCGAGCCACCCATCTTCACGCTTGCGCCAATAGGTAGAGCGGATCTTCATCGTGATCGGTCCTGGACGCCCATCGGGCAGATCCCGCCCCTCGATCTTGGAAACGGGCATGATCCCTCCGGCCGTGGAAGTGACGAATGCCTCCTCGGCCTCGCGCAGCGCATCGGGATGGAAGTCGCCAACCTCCACCGGAATGCCGAACTCCGTGGCGATGTCGATCGCCGACTGTCGAGTCACGCCCCGGAGTATGTTGCGGGCCGGCGTGCACAGGATGCCCTTCCTGGTGAAGAACACGTTGGCACCCGCCGCTTCCGTCAGGTAGCCCTCTACCGATGGGAGAACGGCCACGTCGGCACCTGCCGCTTTTGCCTCCCATTTCCCCTTGGTGAGGTCGCCCCAGTGGTAGTTCTTGAAACGTGCATCGATGCACGCGTCGGGGATCCTCGGAGTCTTCGCCACGATCAGATGAACGCCCCGCTCCTGCTGCTCCGGCGAGAAGATGTATCGGTAAGAAACCGCATAGGCAATGAAGGTCGGCCGTGTGCGCGTGATGTCCCGGGACAACTCAGCTTTCTCGTCGATGTAGCGACCGCGTGCTGCGACGCATGCAACGTAGGCGCCGTCTTCGACCCGGCCCCGCCGTACGCATTCCGCGAGGATCCGTTTGAGGGCGGACCCCTCGTAGGGACTGTTGATCTTGAAACCCCGACAGCTCTCCGCAAATCGCTCGACGTGGTCGTCGAGACGGAAGAACCTGCCCTTCCACGTCGACGTCACGTCGTAGACCACGTCGCTGTGCACAAATCCCGGGTCGAACACTGAGATTTTTGCATCCAGCAGCGAGCAGTATCCGCCGTCAACAAATGCGATCCCGTCGATCATTTGTCACCTTCTGGATTCGGCATGCACATGCGGCAGCGGGGCGGTCTCACGAAACAGCCGGCGTCGCTGCGTACCCACCGATGTCGCCCGAAGTCTACGCACGGGGCGAATGAGCGCTGTACGGAAACGGCAACTCTTGCGAGTCATCGAGCCGTCACCGGCACGCAAAAAAGCGGCTGGCCAGGGCGGTCAGGCTAAGAGGAGTGGCTTGCCGTTTGCGGACAGCGTTCGCTCGCGTCGACCATAGACTTCGCTATCACGTGGGAATCCGTGATGGCGCCACCAATGGCTGCATCTCGAATCTCTCGTGGCACTTTTGAACAGCGAGGACGCTCAAACATGACACCCCGATTCCGCGCCATTCTCGGTCAGTTCCTCGTGCTCACAATTGCGGCAGCGGGCAGCCTGGGCATTACCACGGCAGCGGCAACCGAAGCCACGGATACGTCTTGGCCGCTACTCGGCAGGACCGCTGACGTCCAGCACAACAGCCCGCTCGATCAGATCAACGACCGGACTGTCCAGCGCCTTGGCCTCGCGTGGTGGGTGGACATGCCGAGCCCCGAAGGCCTGAGTGGCAATCCACTCGTGGTCGATGGGGTCGTCTACCAGAGCGGACCGATGGGCAGGATTTACGCCAACGATGTCCGGACAGGCAAGCTTTTGTGGCAGTTCGCGCCTGAGCCGAAGATCCAGGGCGCGAACCTGATCGTTTACTGGGCGCTGCGATTCAATCGCGGCCTGGCGGTCGAGGGCGACAAAGTATTCGTCGCATCGGGCGATTGCACGCTCTATGCGGTCGACCGAAAGACGGGGAAGCTCGCGTGGCAGACGGTAGCCTGTGACCGTGAAGGCAAGACCGGCATGTACGGCATAACCGGCGCACCGCGCGTTGGCGCGGGTCTCGTATTCATCGGTAACACCTGCGGCGACTCCGGTGTGGGACGCGGCTACGTCGACGCCTATGACCAGCGGACCGGTGCACGGCGCTGGCGCTTCTACACCGTTCCGGACGACCCGGCGAAGGGTCCGCAGAAGACGCCGGAACTCGCCGAGGCGGCGAAGACGTGGGGGACCGGGTGGTACCAGAAATCGCATGGCTGTGGCAGCGTCTGGGAACCCATTACCTACGACGAGAAACTCCACCAGGTCTACATCGGCACGGACGGCCCGTCGCCCTGGAATCCGGCAGTGCGCGCTAAAGACGCCGGCGATGAACTCTTCACGAGTTCGATCGTCGCGCTCGATGCAGCCACCGGGAAATACCGCTGGCACTTCAAGTTCGATCCGAACAACGGCTGGAACTACTGCCCTTGCTCACACATCATGCTCGGCGACCTGCCGGTCGGCGGCGCGACACGGCGCGTGGTGATGAATGCGCCGAAAGATGGCTTCTTCTACGTACTGGACGCCAAGACCGGGAAGTTCCTCTCCGCCAAGAATTACACGCCAGTCAACTGGGCATCCAAGATCGACCCGAAGACCGGCCGCCCAGTGGCGATGCCTGATGCAAAGTATTGGGAGAAGCCCGATGGCAAGGCCGTTGCCCTGCCTGGACCGAGTGCGGCACACAACTGGCAGGCGATGGCCTACAACGATAAAACGGGCCTCGTTTACATTCCGGCCTCGAGTCTGCCGACGCTGATGATCTCCGACCCCAACGCGCTCGGTGGCGTACGCATGGACGACTACTACGGGCTCGACGATCCGAAGTGGCGCATCTATGGCGAACTCGTCGCTTGGGACCCCATTGAGCAGCAGGCACGATGGCGTGCACCGCGCAAGCTGCCGTTCAACGGCGGCTTGCTGACCACGGCGGGCAATCTGGTCCTTGGCGGAACGGCGGACGGTCGATTCGAAGCCTATGCCGCTGACAGCGGCAAGCTGCTCTGGACTTTCGACGTCGGCGGTTCCATCCAGGCGGCACCCACCACGGTGAAGGTCGATGGCCATCAGGTGGTGCTGGTGGCTGCCGGCAATGCGGGATCGGCGAATCTCGGCGCCTCGATGGCCAAGATGACCTCCACCCCAGCGACCCGGACGCAGGCGCGCCTGCTGGCTTTCACGCTGGACGGGAACAAGCAGCTGCCGAAGCCAGTGGCCATAGTCGTACCGAAGCCGCCACTGCCGCGCTTCGACGCAAAGCTCGCCGCAGAGGGTGCCGTCATCTACGAGCAGCGGCAGTGCAGTTTCTGCCACGGCGTGCGCGGCGAAGGCTACGGCGGCACGATCAAGGATCTACGGTTCTCGAATGCACAGACTCATGCCGAACTGCCTGCAGTCGTGCTGGGTGGCAGTCGCTACCTGAAAGGCATGCCGAAAATACCCGGCGTGTCCCCGAGTGACTTGAAGGCGATCCAGGCATATGTGATCAACCTGGGTTGGGACGCCTACGACGCCCAGCAGGCAAAACCCTCGGGAACGGCACCCAAGCGCTGATCAAACCCTTTGTCCCGCTCGTCGTGTCCGACGCACGGCATCTCCCCCTTCCATGCGGCGGACACGCGAGCGGCGGACCAATGGGCTCGGCCAAGGCCTAGGGCCACTGGACCCCAATCTACAAAGACCGCGACGAGGGAATCATGCGTGTCGGCGTGCCGAAGGAAATCAAGGTTCATGAGTACCGCGTCGGCCTGATCCCGGCTGCTGCGCGAGAACTCGTCGAGTCCGGCCACGAAATCGTCGTGCAGACCGGCGCGGTCGCGGCATCCTGCTCGGCGGCGTGCCGCGCGTGGCCCCGGCGAAGGTCGTGATCCTGGGCGGCGGCGTCTCCGGCACCCACGCTGCCGAGATGGCCGTCGGCATGCGCGCAGACGTCACTGTCGTCGACCGCTCCGTCAGACGCCTGCGCGAACTGTCGGCGCTGTTTGGCCCGTCGCTGCGCACGGAGTACTCGACGCAGGAGCACATCGACGCGCTCGTCATCGATTGAAGGCAGGCTCGGCGCTGGTCGACATCTCTATCGACCAGGGCGGCTGCTTCGAGACCAGCCGCCTAACCACGCACGCTGAGCCAACGTTCCTGGTCGACGAGGTGATTCACTACTGTGTGGCGAACATGCCGGGCGCGGTGCCACGCACCTCCACATGCGCGCTCAACAACGCCACCCTGCCCTTCGCGCGCAGGCTCGCCGACCTCGGCTGGCAGGCCGCCATGCGGGCCGACCTGCACCTTGCCGACGGCCTGAACGTGCACGCCGGCCACGTCACCAACGCCGCTGTCGCGCCCGATCCTGGATACGAATGCAAGCCGGTGGCTGCCTTCTTGTAGAGCGCTCCATTTAGAAGCAAGGCAGTCGATGCCCCGGAGTCACAGTTGCCAGACACGCCTATGGCCCTCTTCCTTGTTCGATTCAAGCAGTGTCTGTCCAGCAATCAGTTGAGGTTCCTCCAGTACTCCCTCTTGAGCAGGTAGGTCAGAACCGCCAGGACCGCGAGGAAGGCCATGACCTTCATGCCGAGTTCCCGGCGCTGGAGTTCGACAGGCTCGCCCATGTACTGCATGAAATTGACCGTGTCGCGGACGAAGCCTTCGAACTCCTTCGGCGACATCGTCCCATGCGACTCGAGAACCAGCCGCTTCGCGCCACTGCTCGAACCGGCCGATTTCGCGAGCTTTGCGTGCTGCACACCCTGCACTTCCATGAAGACGTTGGGCATCGCTGTTCCAGGCATCACGGTGTTATTGAATCCGGATGGCCGCGTCGGGTCCGCGTAGAAACTGCGCAGGAAGGCCGCCAGATAGTCGGTCCCACGTGCTCGCGCCATGAGCGAAAGGTCGGGCGGCGCAACACCGAACGACTGTTCCCCCTCCTCCGGGGTCATCGGTGTGACGATGAAGTCGGCAGGGTTAGTCGACGTCAGCATCAGATTGGCCTTGAGATCCGCGTCGGAAATGCCGAGATCCCGAGCCATGACGCCATATCGGACGAATCGCGCGGAATGGCAGCTCGAGCAGTACTTCATGAAGTTGGCCGCGCCGCGCTGCAGCGACGACCGGTCACGGATGTCATTACCGGCCTTTGGGAATGCATGGCCCTGTGCAGCCAATAGCAGAAGGGCCCCGGCAAGCACCATGCGACCGACGCGACGCATGCCGGGCTGGTCACCACGCATGGCGCACCTCCGACGACGGGCGATGCGGTCCAGTTCCAAAGCGTGACCACCAAGGCATCAGCAGGAAGTAAGCGAAGTACGAAAGCGTGAACAGGCGGCCAAGAGCGAGATACAGCCGGCTCGGCGGCTGCATTCCGCAATAGGCCAGTCCGCAGAACGATACCGCCAGTACCGCCAGGGCCACCTTCGCGGCCGCCCCTCTCAGCCGCACGGAACTGACCGGCGAACGGTCGAGCCACGGCACGAAGAACAGCAGGAGGACGGCGGCGCACATGACGATTACGCCCCAGATAGGCGTGCCGAAGAACGAAGGCACACCCCGCAGAATCGCGTAGAACGGCGTCAGGTACCACACCGGAGCGATGTGTACTGGCGTCTGGAGCGGGTTGCCGATCTCGAAGTTCGCGCGCTCCAGGAACAGCCCGCCACCGGTCGGCTCGAAGAAGACGACTGCGCAAAGAAGCATCAGGAAGATGACCAGGGCAAACAGGTCCTTGACGACAAAAAACGGGTGGAATGGCAGCCCGTCGGCGGGTGCTCCGTCGGGGCCCGCATGCCGCGGCACCTCCGCCCCGTCGGGGCTGCTGGAGCCGACACCGTGCAGGGCGACGAGGTGCGCGCCCACCAGGAACACGAACAAGAGGGGAACAACAACCACGTGCAAGGCGTAGAAGCGCGTCAACGTGGCGTCAGAGACGACGTAGTCACCACGGATCCAATCGGCCAGCACATCGCCGACAACGGGAATGGCGCCGAAGAGCGACACGATGACTTGGGCGCCCCAGTAAGCGAGATTGCCCCACGGCAGGAGATAGCCGAAGAAAGCTTCGGTCATCATGCCGAGGTAGATCAGCACGCCGACTATCCACACAAGTTCTCTCGGCGCACGATACGACCCGTACATCAGCATCCGGAACATGTGCAGGTAGACGATGATGAACAACGCCGATGCACCGGTGGAGTGCAGATAGCGGAGCAACCATCCCCAGCTGACTTCCCGCATGATGTATTCGACGGATGCGAATGCATCCGCGGCCGACGGCTTGTATTGCATCGCCAGCAGTACTCCCGTCACGACCTCGATCGCCAGGGCAGCGAGCGCAAGCGACCCCAGGACGTACCATCCGTTGACGGCCTTCGGGACGTAGTATTCGGTCGCATGTCTGCGCAGCGTCGCATCGATTGGCACTCGCGCATTGAGCCAGCCCCACAGGCCACCGGCCTGACTTGTCCCGGCGCTTTCGATGGCCATCGTCATGCCTCCTGTAACTGCCAGCCGCTCAAGCGGACTCCGGCGTTTCACTGCCGACGAGGACGCGCGCGTCGTCCAGGAACACGTACGGCGGCACTTGCATGTTGGCCGTCGCCACCATGTCCTTGAACACGCGGCCGGCGAGGTCGAACTTCGAACCGTGACATGCACAGTAAAAGCCGCCCGGCCAATCCGCGCCGACGGATGGGTCCGCGGCCTTCAGCTTCGGGGTCGGTGAGCAGCCAAGATGGGTGCAGATGCCGATGACGATGAGGTATTCCGGGTTGCGCGACCGAGCTTGATTCCTGGCGTAATCGGGCTGAACCGATGACTCGGAATTCGGATCGCGCAGCAGTGGAGCCGCGCGATCCAGCGCTGTCAGCATCTCGGGCGTCCGCCGCAACACCCATACGGGCTTGCCGCGCCAGCGCACTATCAGCATGGCGCCCGGCTCGAGCTTGCTCACATCGACTTCCACTGGTCCACCGAGCGTCCGGGCACGGATGCTCGGTTGCCAACTCGCAACCAGGGGAACAAGCGAGAACCCCAATCCAACGCCGCCGGTGATCGAAGTGGCTGCGATAAGAAATCGACGGCGCTGGCTGTCAACCAACCCGGTCATGCTGCCTCCTGCGCACTCGGGCACTCAGTTCGCAGTCCATAGTGGCGCCACTTACGGCATGGCCAGAGCGCGCACAATCGCGCACGCAAAAGGTAGCGCGCGGTCGTCCGCCAGCTATCCGAAAACTGCATGTCCTCTGGTGCCGCCGGGGCTCTGTGCACGCGCGTGTGCCTCGATGGCTACGAACCAAGTTCCCCCAGCAGACGTTGAACGTCGGCGAGCGCGGCACGCGGACCAACCCGCATGAGATGCGAATTACGCACCTCGCGATAAGCGAATGTGAGCGATCCGTTACGCGGCGTTTCGGCTCAGCCCACCTGGGAACGACATTTCGAGGCTGTCCACGTGACGAGACAGCAGGTGGACACGCCGTTTATTGCGTCTGCGCCCTGAGCACCTTGATCACGGCGGCCAGTTCTTCCTCACCGTAACCGGCAGCGAGTGCGCGGTGCAGCAGCGACTTTACCGGGCGGATCATATCGATATCCGGATCTGGCCCATCGGGAACGTGATCAACGCCGAACGCCCACGTGCTGAGCATGGCCTCGGGTCGGTCGAAGCGATTCCGTGCGATCGCATCCGCCTGGCGCTGTAGCGCCTTGACGAACATCGGTCCGCAGTCGGCGAGGAGTTCCCTGAGCAATCCGACACCGACGCCGGCCTGCTCGAGCGCGTGGGCACTGTGGATCAGGGAAATGACGGCCATGAGCGACGAGCCAGTGATGGCAGACTCGAGCAGCACCGGCGCCGTGAGGTTTGCGCCGACGTAGCGGCTTGCACCGGCCAGCCGCATCAGCGTCGACTCGCATGCATCCCAGGCGTCGCGGTCGCCGGCGTATACGATCATCGTGCCGGCCCCGCCGATGCTGCTCGGATAGTCGAGGATCACGCCGTCGAGATAGCGCGCGCCTTTCGCGTGCGCCCAGGTCTCCAGGGCAACCGCGTCCTCCGGTGTTCCCGAGGAGAGCTGCAGCAGTGTCTTGCCTGACAGATCCCCACAGTGGCTCAGCATGTCGTTCGTCTGGTCGTAGTTGCCGACGCACACAACGAAAACGTCAGAGGCGGCAACGGCTTCCTCCGCGCTTGCCGCCAGCGTCGCGCCCGCGGCCACCAGCGTGGCCGCTTTCGCCGGCGTGCGATTCCACACCGTCAGCCGCCCATTGAGGCTCAACAGCGTCCGGGCAAGCGCCGTACCCATATTGCCGAGGCCCAGCACAGAATTGCATTGCGGCATGTGGATTCCTCTGCGGTCGCCGAACGTCAATGACGTCGCACCGTGATACGGTGGCCTGCGGCACAAAACGTACACAGAACCACTGTCCGTCCCGGCCGAAAACGGCAATTCGAGGGCAGTCTCACCGGGGTCGCCGTGCTGCAGCGAACGCACAGCTGCTATCGGCTGGAAAGGGGCGCATCGAATTGAGCGCAGCGATGGCGGGCATCGGTAGGCTCGGCACCACGAACTTCGTCGCGATAGTCAGCGTCGCTGGAATTCTGGGCGCGTGCGCCGCGAGGGCAGCTACCTGCGCCCGCAGACTATGACTCCGGACCGAAGGCCTCGTCGGGAAGCGTCAATAGCCGGCCGCGAATACCCGCCACATGTGCATCGAGCGCTTTTTGTGCCGCGTTGGCGTCGCCGCGCAGAATCGCACGTGCTATGGGGACGTACTCGACGAAGTGTTCGCGCATTTCTTCTTCACTGAAGAATGACGCCACCTGCGCCCGAAGCAGGTGAATGCGCATGTTGGGCATCAGTGTCGGCAACTGCGAGTTGCCCGAGATCTCCATCAGCAACTCGTAGAAGCGGCGTCGCTGCAGCATTGAGGCGGTTGCGCCTTTCGGATCGACGAAAGCCTTCAATTCACTCGCGTACCGCTTTGAATCGAATCCTGCGGGACAGCTCTTGAATTTTTCCGCGGAAAGTCGGGCCGCCAAAAGGTCCAACGGCAAGGTTGCCACCAACAGGTCCAGCGCCTCGGTGCGAGAGAGTTTTCGCACCGCGATGCCACGATGCATGGTCCGTCGCACGATACCCAGGGCGTCAAGCCGACGAAATGCCTCCCGTACGGGACCACGGCTGACGCCTAGGGCGCCGGTAAGATCGGCCTCGATTAGTCTCTGCCCTGGCACGTACCGACCGGCCAGGATTGCGGAGTTGATGTGATCGACTACTATGTCCGAAGTGGATTGCTCGACGTCAGTGTCAGGCGCAATGCCTTGAGCCAACTTACGCTCAGTTCGCGCGATATTGTTGTCGGCCATGGCCCTGCAAACTTGTTTGTCGTAGCCGGGCGCAGTGACAGCCCGAATTAGGCGGTTGATTGTAGAACAATCTCTGGCTGCAAAGCAGCCGAGACGAGACCTTCGAGCACTGACTTGCCGATTTCGGCTCGCGGCCAAAACCGGCCGTTGCCAGAGGGCGGAGTTCGGCGGTCGGGCGACTGAAAACGGCGCGGCTACCTATCACAAGGGTGGATTCGTTGGACGTAGCCGCGGCGCGCCTAGTGCCGATCGCGTCCGGCGCGAGAGCGCATGTTGGAACGCAACGTGCTGGTTGGGTTTTCGCCGAACGTCTGGCGGTAGTAGCGGGCGAAACGACCCATGTGCCAGAAGCCCCACCTGATTGCCGCACTCTGAATTGTGACGGGACGGCCGCCCAACAGATCCTGGCGCACGCGGTTCAGGCGCAGAGCACGTATGTACTCGACGGGCGTAATGCCCAGCACCTGCTCGAAGCTGTAGCGCAGGGTGCGCTCCGCAACCCTGATCGACGCGCAAATCTCTGTGATGGACAAGGGGTCGGCAAGCCTTGCGTCGATGATCTCGATGGCTTTGCTAACGATGTAGCCACGCGTGGAGGGCGGCGGCAGCCGAACGTCCTTCTCCGGGTCGGTTATCGCGTCGACTGTGACGTCGAGGACCGCTTGCCGCAGCTCCGACCACGCATGAGGATCGCTGAGGGCCGATTCGTTGGTCGCCAGGACCCGCAACCATTCAGCGACGGTCTGTTCGAACTTCTGTACCACTCTTCCGTGCTTCGAGCAGATCGATGGCCCGCGCAGGTCACGCAGCGATGTGTGACAGCCGACCTGGTCGGTGTAGGTCTGCAGCCACGCTTCGTCGAAGACGACGATCAGAGCCTCGGACCCCTCCTTGCAGGTGATGTGGCCGAACTGGTCCCAGCGATTGGTGAGGATCTGGCCGTTGATGGCCGGCCGCCCGTCGTAACGCAGCTCGCCGGTTCGCGGCAGATTGAGCAGGAACACGCGCGAACCGCGCGGTGCCCGACCCGAGTAACGGAACGCCCCATCCACCCGCTCGTACGCAAGCTGCATGTTTTGCAGAACGGCACCGTTCAGGACGCCTCGAAAACGGCCGGCCTGCAGCGGCTCGTAGGTATGCGACCACTCCACCGCGGTCAGGCTGAAGGCTGTCGCATCAGTAGACTCGCTCGCCTGGAACGCTGGACGGTGATCCGCGACTCGTTGCGCTACGGCAGGGATACTCCGCCTGGTGGAACCCGGTGACCTAACATCCCCCATGTCGGCCTCCTCCAAGATTGGCCTACAATCCTAGAGGACGAAATGCTGGTCTGCAAGCAGGCTGGACTCAGGATATTCGGCGAAAGATGTTGCGCCGCAACAGGATTTGAAAGGATTCAACGGCCGTTCACGAGCCGATGGGTTTCAAGGGGCCGTCCAAAGCCCTTTCGTGACCAGCCGCTCGGCCAGGCGGTCCAGGGCGCGCAGAAGACGTTTGACGATCTCATCCGCCTGATCTTTCGTCAGAGTGAGCGGAGGTGCCAGGCAGGCGGCCGCCTTTCCATGGCCTCCTCGGACCGTCAGCCCCTCTTCCATGCACGCCCGAGCCAAGGCGCCCCCGACGACCTCATAAGCGTTCTCGAAGGGTCGCTGCTCGGACTTGTCCGCGTCGAGTTCAACCGCCATCAGAAGCCCCTGACGAGACCGCACTTCACCCACCAGAGGGTGCGGGGCCACGTCTGTGCGCAGTCGATCGAACAGGTAAGCACCGACGGTCCGGGAGTTCTCGAGCAGCCGCTCCCTTTCGATGATCTCCATGTTCGCCAGCGCGGCTGCGCAGCCGACGGGATGCCCCGCCGTCGTGAATCCGTGACCGAAGGTCCGGCCGCGCTCCTTGTCCGAACTCAGCACGTCCCAGATCCGGCCACCGATGAGATTCGCCGCCATTGGAAAGTAGCCGCTGGTAATCCCCTTTGCACAGGTGACGAGGTCGGGCTGCATCGCGAACACCGGCGAGGCAAACCATTCGCCGACTCGTCCGAAGCCGGTCACGACTTCGTCCGCTATCAAGAGCACATCGTACTTGCGGAGCACTTCATGGATCGCCTCGTAATACCCCTTGGGCGGAACGATGACGCCGCCGGATGCCATGATCGGCTCCGCAATGAAGGCAGCTATCGTGTCAGGTCCTTCCGCAAGAATCATTTGCTCCAGGCGATTCGCAAGATGCTGGACGAACTGATCGGGCGACTGCGCCCGATCGGCCCGGCGGTAGTAGTCAGGCGGGTCAGTGTGCAGGATGCCGTCGATCGGCAGATCGAACAGTCGGTGAGTGATTTCGAGGCCGGTCAGGCTGCCGGCGCCGATGGAGGCGCCGTGATATCCACCCCGTCGGGCGATGATTTTCTTCTTCTTCGGTCGGCCAAGAATGTTGTTGTAGGCCCTGACAATCTTGATCTGCGTCTCGTTGGCTTCGGAGCCTCCGTTGCTCAACAGGACCTTCGACATTCCTGGGGGAGCGATTGAAAGCAGCTTGGTGGACAGTTCAACGAGCAGGTCGGTCGTGACGATCGAGAACGACATGAGAAAACCGAAGCGACGAGATGCCTCTGCCATGGCCTCCGCGATCTCGGCCCTGCCATACCCTACGTTGCAGCACCACAGCCCGCTGCCAGCGTCAACGAAGCTTCGGCCGTTTGCGTCATACAGGTAAATGTCCTCGGCGCGCGCCACGATCAAGGGATCCACGCTCGCCTGGGCAGGCAACGAAGAGAAAGAATGCATCACGGCACGGCGGTCCCCGGCCGTCACGCGCGCGATCGAGTCCTTGTTCATGGGCTGCATTGCGTTGAAATGACTTCCCTGCTTCCGCGATCGGTTGGCATCACCGAACTCACATTCGGGTGACACCGGCACGTAGCCCCGCGAATCATGAATTGGAGTCTAGGCCGAAGCCATCTGGCAACTGGCCGGAATCGGCAAGGTGGCTCAGAGAGCCATTCGTACCGATGTCTCCAATGCGACCGACTTAGAGTGGGCGGGCTGCCGTTTTCGGATAGGATCAGGCGACGAGGGAGCTACCGTTCCTGCCACGTGGCCGTCCCACAGCCAGATCTGGACTTGCACGCGGGGGCAGCATGTCGCGTCGGATGATCAGGGTTCTGGGCTTCTCGACGCTGGTCGTGTCTGGCTCGATGACGTCTGCCGCCTACGCTGCCCCGAACTCGTCGAACACGGAATGGCGACTGCTCGGCAACGGATCGGGCATGCAGCACTACAGCCCCCTCACGCAGATCAACGACAAGACGGTCTCGCGTCTCAGCCTCGCGTGGGTCGCTGAGATCGCGTCACCCGATGGCCTGGCAGGCAATCCGCTCGTCGCAGACGACGTCGTGTTTCAAAGCGGCCCACAAGGTCGGGTGTACGCAAACGATCTGCGCACCGGCGAGTCGCTGTGGACTTTCGACCCCAAGACAAAGTTCACACCCAACCTGCACCTGTCCGCGTACTGGAGTTCGCGATTCAACCGAGGTCTCGCCTTGCTGGATGACAAGGTCTTTGTCGCCTCGGGGGATTGTCAGGTGTATGCCCTCGATCAGAAGACCGGCAAGCTGCTGTGGAAAACACAGTCGTGTGATCGCACCCAGGCTTACGGCATCACGGGCGCGCCCAGAGTGGCTCCAGGGCTCGTTTTCGTTGGCAACAACTGCGGGGATTCCGGCCTGACCCGCGGTTTCGTGGATGCGCTGGACGCCGGCACTGGCAAGCACAGGTGGCGGTTCTATACGGTTCCCGGCGATCCTGCCAAAGGGCAAGACAGTCCGCTCATGAAGAAGGCCGAAGCGACCTGGGGGACCGATTGGTATAGCAAGACGCACGGCTGCGGAAGCGTGTGGGACGCGATGACGTATGACGACAAGACAGGACTTCTGTACATCGGCGTTGCCGGACCGGCGCCTTGGAGCCCAGAAATGCGCGCGCACGATGCGGGTGACGAACTGTTCACGAACTCGATCGTCGCACTCAATGCCCGCACCGGTGCGTACGTCTGGCACTTCAAGCAGACGCCCCACGACGCGTGGAACTTCGACAGCACCATGCACATGATGTTGGCGGATCTTCCGATTCGAGGTGAGACACGCCGAGTCGTCATGCAGGCCCCGAAGAACGGCTTCTTCTACGTTCTGGACGCGAAGACCGGTGAGTTCATATCGGCAAAAGACTACCTGCCGCAGAACTGGGCGCTGCGCATCGATCCGAAGACGGGGCGACCGGAGCAGGATCCAGCAGCGCAGTATTGGAAGCATCCCGAGCAGATGACGATTGCTTCGCCCGGACCGCTCGGGGCCCGCAACTGGCAGGCAATGTCATTCAACCCGGCGACCCGACTGGTCTACTTCGGGGCCTACGAAACGCCGACACGCATGCAGCCGGATCCGCAATCGCCCGTGGGGGGTATGTCGTTCGACATGTACTACGGACTGCGCGACGACCCGAAATGGAAGGCGGCGGGATACTTGTTCGCATGGGATCCCGTAAAGCAGAAGGCGCGCTGGAGCATCAAGCAGTCCATGCCGATGAACGGCGGCACGATGTCCACGGGCGGCAACCTGGTGTTCCAGGGACAAGCCGACGGCTATTTCAACGCCTATGCCGCAGACACGGGCAAGATGCTGTGGTCGTTTGACACCAAGGAATCGATCATCGCCGCGCCATCGACCGTACAGCTTGATGGCGTTCAGTACATCCTGGTTCCGATTGGAAATGCCGCTTCTGCGAACGTGGGAACCTATCTTTCGCGAATCACTTCGAAACCGACAACGCGTGGGCCCTCCCGACTATTGGCTTTCCGTCTGGATGGGAAAGCCTCACTGCCTCCCTTTGAACCACGAGTCATACCCAAGCCGCCGTTGCCGCGACCGGCTGGCGAGCGCGCTTCACGGGGGAGCAAAGTGTACGAGTTGAACTACTGCGTCGACTGTCATGGCCTGGACGTCGTCAGCGGCGGCGGAGCCATCAAGGACCTTCGCTACGCAAACGCGGAAACGCACCAGCAGTTTGCGGCGATCGTCCTTGGGGGTTCACGCCATGATAAAGGCATGCCACCGTTCCCCTGGCTCAAGGCCGACGACATCATGGCCCTGCAAGCCTACATCCTGGATGAAGCATGGAATGGCTATGAGTCTGCACAGGGGAAGATCCCCGAGCCGAAGCATGTGAACACTCATTGAAGACACCGGCACCGGACCCGGAGCGGCAGCCGTCGTGCGCCGTGACCGGCGGCGATCATCACACCCAAGTCGAGCACCGACCACCGGCAACACCGAGGGCAGTACGCGGCCAGCGCGAGCCCATGGTCATGCAGTCCGGCGATGCTTCCGAGGCCGATCATGGGGCGATGGTGGCACCGGGGAGGCGCACCCGGCGAGCCTCGCGGCCATTGCCATGTGACACGGTTATCAGCGGGTCGGCGGGAAGGCCCGGAGGGCTCCCCAGCTTGTGACCCGAAATGTGACACGGGCGGGAAGTCGGGGTTTGCCGATGGTGCGGAAACCCCTTTTTTTTTAAGTGGTGGGCCGTGTAGGACTCGAACCTACGACCTACTGATTAAGAGTC
>CAZRKS010000014.1:0-19639 GCA_964600315.1 uncultured Steroidobacteraceae bacterium
TTGAGCGGATACAGATCGCGGCGGGACGGCAGGTGAGGCCGACACAGGAGACGAGGCGATGATCCGCGCTGAATACATCGCGCGCATGGTTTTCGGCTGGCTGTGCTACAGGGCGCTGCTGCGGGACAGCCAGCATTTACTCGGAGAGGGTCCGGCTTGCGATGACCACCATATCAAGGTCCGCGCCTTCCTAGCCAAGCTGGAGGAGGGGAAATGAGTGACACGGCCAATTGCTGCCATAAGCAGCTTGTAGGGCAACGCGAGTTCTGCCCAGACTGTGGGCTGTCGCGGACGGAAGTGCTGGTTGAAGCGTGCGCTCCGTTCCTGAAAGACGACGAGACTCCCGCCGAGTGCATCCGCCGCAACCGCAAAGACGTTGATGGGTGCTTGACCATGCTGATTGATGAGAAGCGGAAGAACGACGCCCTCGCGGCGAGGCTGGCCGAGGTTCAGGACAAGCTCTCTATCGCGCTTGCAGCCAATCACGACCTGAGAGACGAGCGCGACTCGTTGAAAGATAGGCTGGCCGATCCATGCAGGACTTACGACAAGGACGGCAAGCTGCTGACCGTATGCCACAACCTTGCGGGCACAGAAGCACGACTGGCCGAGGCCGAGCGGGACGCGCTGCGGACTGCAATCGAGCAGCACAACTTCGCGCTGCAGGACTTGTGCGGGTTCGGAGACAAGGAAGCCGTCGCCTGCAAGTATCGTGACTATTTCGTGCGCAGCGGGCGGCGCTGCCCTAACTGCCCGACAGAATGGATGATCGCGCTCCCCGAAGACGCCGCGCTGGCGAAGAGCGAGCCATGACCCTACAAGAGAGGATCGACACGCTGCCGCCGTACCCGGATCGCCAGCAGTTTATCCACAGCACGCCCTACGGCGAAGGTATGAGCATCGCGGGCATCGCGGACTACAACCAAAGTCTCGCTACAGCCGCCCTCGCCCGCCTCGCGCTGCTGCGGGACATCTATTCGTATGCAGAGGATCAGGGCATGGAAACGCTGATGGACATGATCGACGCATCGTGCCCGCGCACCACTGACAGCGCATCCCCTCGGGAGCCAGTGAGCCATGAGTGAAAAATCACCATCCGAGCAGTTACGCAACATCTGTGCGGCTCTGGAGGAGGACTTGAACGAGTCTCCATTCACCCGTGAGGAATGGGACCGGCTGGACGCCGAGCGGTTGGAACTGCTAAAGGCAAACGACTCCCTCGCGGCGCGGCTGGCCGAGGCGGAGGCGCTGCTGCGGGAGGCGCATGACAAACACTGGCCGTTCATGGGTGATCTGGCAGACCGGATCGGCGCCTTCCTCGCGGGCAGCGCACCGGCTGCGCAGGAGAACGAGCGTGAGTGACATCTACGCGAACGGGACCGACAATGAATCAGTTCCAAGAACGGT
The DNA here is from genome assembly GCA_964600315.1 of uncultured Steroidobacteraceae bacterium. GTDB lineage: Bacteria > Pseudomonadota > Gammaproteobacteria > Steroidobacterales > Steroidobacteraceae > RPQJ01. The sequence goes on from CAZRKS010000014.1 coordinate 1,408, forward strand.
CTGCCCGGAGTGCGAACGCCTGCGTGCGCAGTTGACCAAGGCCGAGCGCGATGCGGAACGCTGGCGCAAAGCATCGGACGCAGCGTTGCTGATCTACGACCGGAATGCGCGAAAAATCGTACAGGACTTCATCGCCATCTGGAGTCGGTGGGGGGCCACTGACAGCGCAGACGTGTTGCGGACGCCTGACGATCCACTATCGCCTAACTACGATCCGACGTACGCGGATCAACCGAGTGCTGGTACTTGCGATCACTTCCACGGTCAGACCGTGTGTGAGTGGCGCAAAGGCACTGGCGCTGTTGATGCGCCCACCAGTGCCGATGATCCGTCATGCCCTAAGTGCGATGGAGAAGGTCATGGGTGAAATAGCAGACATGATGCTCGACGGGACACTCTGCGAAGGATGCGGCGTGTATCTCGGTTCTGACTGGGGGCCTACGTACTGCCCGGATTGCGCGAAAGCTCACAGTTTTCAAGGTGGCTGGATAGTTGACGATCCCCTGCACGGCGTTAAGAAACCTGACGTACCAAAGGTCGCCTGCCCGACGTGCGGGAAGTCTGTCAAGGTCACTGGTATTGGCGACCACTGGCGACAGGTACATGAGGTTAAGCCATGAACTGCATGACGACTGCGCTGTTCCTTTGGCTGTTATGTGGGACGTTCTGCGCCGGTTTTGTGGTTGGCCGCATTAGGTGGAAGAAATGGCCACTCGACTTACGATGATTGATTTAGCCAACAAATACGCCGAGATGGCGATGCGATACTACGCGCAGCATGATCCAAAAGCGAAGGCGGCTAAGGTTGCTTTCGAGGAATACAGGCAGGGGTACATCGCAGGATGGCGAGCGGCCATGAAGCGTAGAGCGAAGTCATTATCGAGGTGATTGGAGAAAAATATGAGTGACACATTCTGATGGCCTACGCCTACGATCCCCACGTTACCGAATGCATCGTCACGATTTCAGTATCGTGCCACGACGCGAAGTCCATGACCGAGACGCACACATTCAGGGTCGAAACACACGGGCGCGAGGTCGTGAATCAGATAACCGACACGGTACTAAGCGCGCTGCATCTGGCGGAAGCAGCGACTTTACACGCTGACAAATCGCCAGAGGTGCAGAAGTGAGCGCGCTATTGGAACTGGCCGAACACTACTACGCCGTGGCACACGACCTGATTGCACAAGGCGAGCGGGCCATTGAGACCGGGAAATACCTTGGCGCGATGGCTGATCGGATGTGTGAGCAGAACATGAGGGAAACCGATCCGAAGCCGGAACCCGCGCAGGAGGACTGCCCCGCTCAAGACGGCATCTTGATGAGTGCGCAGGAGGAGCCATGACTTTGCAAGAGCGAATCGACGCGCTGCCGGGGTGGCCGGAGTCAACGGTAGATGACCCTCAACATGGTTACGCCATGCGTAACGCCGCCATCGCCCGCCTCGCGCTGCTGCGAAGCTGGATCGAAGGTGCGCAGTGCCACAATGGTTGCCAGTCCAAGTGGAACGAGCCCTGCACCTGCAGCCGGGACGCGCTGCTCGCCGCGACGGAGGTGCCGCGATGATTGACTCTAAGCACATCGAAGAAATGTGGGGTCCGCGCTGCGACCAATACGAGGCGGGCTGCGGCTGCTGCGATATGTGGCAGATGTGGGACGAGATCGAGCGACTCCGCGCCGAGCGGGACCGGCTCGCGGCCGCCGTCAGGGCGGCTCTGGCGGCCGGGACAGCGCCGCCGACCACGCCTGCAACGCCCTGAGCCGCGCGGCTACCTCGTCGGCGTCGCGGGCGAGGCGGTAGAGGTCGGGGCCAATATCCGGTCCAGCCGCTCCTGAAACGACCCCGGCGGCGGGGCCGGCACCATCAGCGGGGCCGGTGGCGGCGGCATCACGCACGTCACCTGGATCGGCTGGGCGGCACAGCCGTACAGTCCGCACAGCGACAGGCCGATCGCGCAGAGTCCTAATCTCATCCTCGTATCCTCGCACCGCCTGTTCTGAGGCTGCCGCCTGACGCGCCACGAGCGCCGCCACGCGCTCGGCGCACTTGGACCCTACCGCGCACGCCTGCTCGGCCGCGAGCGCCGCCTGCGCCTCGGGGAGCGCCTTGTAGGCCGCGTGCCATGCATGCACGCGCCAGCCGAGCACGCCGATAGCGACGGCCGCTGCGCCGTAGCCGACCAGCCGCCACGGGACGGCCGACAGCGCCGGGAGCGGGATCATGCGCCGCCGCCGATCAGGTGCAGGACGCGGGCGATCGAGGTCTCGGCCGAGGCGATCTCGCGGTACACGACGGCGCGCAGCTCGACCGTCGTCGCGTGGGCGAGCTCGTCGCGGGCGCGGATCAGGGCCGCGAGCGCCGCGCGCAGCTCGGTGGTCAGGGTCGCGGTCACGGCGGCGGGGCCTGGTCGCCGTAGGGGTCGACGGACAGGCGCGCCTCGAGCGACGGCCACAGCCGGTACAGGACGGCGGTCACGACCTGGTAGACGTAAGGCGCGGCGGCACCGACGGCGAGGCCGATCAGGACGCGCACCGCCGGCTCGGTGGTGTCGGGCAGCGTGAGGTAGGTCGCGGCTGCGCCGACGGGCAGCGCGATCGCCCGCACGATCCAGCGCTGCGGGTCCGGCAGCCAGTCGGTGTGCAGCAGGACAAATTTGGCCCACTGCGTCAGCGCGAGCGAGGAGATCAGGCCGAGCACGACGGCGAGCGCCGGCCGGTTACTGAGCAGCGCGGTCAGCCAGTCGGTGAGGCCGGTCAGCCAGGTCATCGGTGCGTCCTCCAGTCAGGCATCTGCACGTGCGGATATTCGCGGAATCGCGTCCAGTCGCCCGCCCACTCGCAGCCGGCGGCGCGGGCGCAGTCGCCGTAGCGCCGCCAGAGGTCCGCGCCGAGGCCGGCCGTGGTCCAGACCGCCTTGCCGGCGACGAGCGGCACGCCATCGAGCGCGAGCCCGTAGTTGTGCGCGGATGAGCCCGGCGGCGCATTGGTCACGCGCTTGCCAGGCGCGGTGCGGCCCTGCGCGTAGAGGTCGGCCTGCTCGGCGAGCGAGCGCAGCGTGCAGTAGATCAGCACGTCGAGGCCGGCCGCGTGGCAGGCGTCGCGGAAGGCGAGCGCGTAGGGCCGAAACACCGGCGCGAGATCGTCCAGCGAGCGCGAGGCCATCAGCGCCCACCGCCGGAGCTGAACACCGCGCAGCGTTTGATGTCGGACTCGACGGCCGTGAGCCGGTGCTCGATTTCGAGCATCTGCCGGTGCGTGTCGGCGCGGGACAGCGCGACCTCGGTTTTCAGGTCGGCGACCTCACGGCGGATGACGCCCACGCCCCACGCCACGACCCACGCCCACATGCCGAAGGCGGCGCCGAAAACGGTCGCGGCCGTGCCGAGGGAGATGTGCTCGATTGCGTTCACGGGTTGTTGTTCCTTGTTGCGCGATCAGAAGTACGTGATGACGACCGCCACTCCGTCGGCGCCCGCGCCGCCCTCGCCGCTATCGATGACCGAACTCGTGCCGACGCCTCCTCCACCGCCGCCGCCGCCGTACTTGCCGCCGGTGCCACCGGCGTAGGGCGTGCCCGCTGTGAGTCCGCCGCCACCACCACCACCACCCGGTCCGCCGATGTACGGCGTCGTGAAATCCGTCCCATTGCCGCCCGGAGCCGAGTCAGAATCACCGCCAGATCCGCCCGCCGCGTAGGTGCCGCCGTAGCAGTACGGCGTCCCTCCTCCGTCCGCGCCGTCGTAGGGAGTGCCGGCCGAGCCACTACCGCCACCGCCACCGCCGGATCCGCCGTAGTTGGATCGAAATCCCGCCTCTCCGGTCGACGGACTGTTGAGGCTGCGACCGCCGGCGCCACCGTCCGACAGCGTGCCGCGGCCAGCGGCCCCGCCGGCCGCATTGGCATTGTTCTGACCGCCCTGCCCGCCGCCGCCGCCCGTCGCGCGCAGGTGAGCACCGAAAATCGTGTCGTTGCCCGCCGTTCCCACATTGCCGTTCGTGGCGTCGGTCGTCTGCGATGCACCGCCCGCACCGCCGGTGCCGACCGTCACGGATTCCGTGCCGCCGAGCGTCGAAGCGACCAGCATGCGGTCGGAGACGCCACCACCACCCCCGCCCCCGCCGCCCGTGCGCGGATTGCTGGTCGCTCCCTTGCGTCCGCTGCCTCCCCCGCCGCCGCCGGCGATGAGGAGCACGTAGACCGCCTTCGCCCCGGGTGGCTTCGTCCATGTCCCGCTCGAGGTGAACACCTGCACGTCCGCAGAGTTGCCGGGGGTCACGGGATCGCCCGACGCCTGCGCCACGCGTTTTCCGAACACCGCCTGCTCAAGGTGCGCGGTGAGCCCCAACTGCGGATTCGGCAGCTGCCCGCTCAGCGCGCCGCCGAGCGGCATCAACGGCGTGATGTGCGTCTGCGGCACGTCAGCTGATCCGGTTGACGTACCCGGTCAGGACGATCTTGTTCGCGCTCGCCGCAAACGCCTTGATGAGCGCCGCGTTGTTCAGTACCTGGCCGGTCAGGATCGGGATCGGCGCGGAGTTCGCGGGCAGCGAAAGCGCCTTGCAGACCAGGTGGTCCGGGTCCGTGGTGCCGCCGAATTCGACCGTCAGCGCCACCGCGCTGCTATCGGTGTTCGTGGCCCACAGGTAGACCTCGTCGAAGCCAGTCGAGCCGGAAATGGCCGTGTGCACGGCCGTGCCTGGTGTCGACGTCGCGGCCACCTTGATCGGCTTGCCGTCGGTCGAGCCAGAGAGCAGGACGCGTGAATAGCTGGGCATAGTGTTCCTAAGGTCCGAAGACCTGGCGGGCAATGAGGAGGTCCGACCAGTCCGGGTCGACGGTCAGGTTGTCGTTTTCGTCGAACGTGAGCCCGTCGCCCTGCAGCGACAGCCCCGAACTCGCGAAGGTCTGCGCCACGGCGTCGGCGACGGCCGTCCCGAGCGTCACGCCCTTGACCAGGTGCTCGACGTTCACGAGCGACGCGGCGAGCGGCACGCGAAGAATGCCCGGTCCGCTCATCAGCACGGCGCGGTCTCCGGGCAGCGACGTCGTCTCGTTCGCCGTCGTGCCGCGCAGTCCGCGCCGCAGCCCGCCGAGCGTCCAGACTCCGTCGGCGAGCGCCGCGGTCTCGAACTGCAGCAGCTCCCACCGACCGTGGGCGCCGACCGCGAGCACGTTTGCCCCGGCGTCGAGTTCGTCGGGCGTGGCCGACGAGAAGCTTCCAGAGTCCGCCCGCAGCGTCACCTCTTCGGGCGACCCGCCGATCCAGTCCTCGAGCGTGCCCATCGTGGCCGCGGTCGACGCGCTGGCGATGTTCGTGTAGTTGGTGCCGGCGTCGAAGGAGGTCATCACCGTGAAGCCTGACCATCCGCTCAGATAGCCGCAGCCGGCCGCGTAATAGCCGGCGTCGTTGTCCTGGGCGCGAAGTCCCGGCAGGTCGAGCAGGACGAGGTCCGTCGGTCCGGGCAGCGAGGGCACCATCGGTGCCGAGATGACCATCGCGCCGCGCTCGGCGTAACTCGTAAGGACGGTGGCGTCGTCCCGGACGGCCCTCACCTGAATCACGCCCGGCAACTGCAGGAGCATCGAGACGATGCGGACCCGCTCGACCTCGGCTCCGACGGGAATCTCGACGCAATCCGTCGGCTCGAGCGCGAGGCGCGAGATGTCGACCGCGAACGTGTAGCCGTCGCGGGCGGTCCACGCATCGAAGAGCAGGATCTGCGCAAGCTGCAGCGCCGTCGTGTCGTCCATCGCGATCGGCAGCTGCACGTCGGAGGCATTCACGGCGGCCGTGGTCAGCCGCGACTCGTGCTGCTCGCCGGGCTGATAGTCGCGCTCCGGTGCGGCGTAGGTGAGTCGCAGCGTGCGCGGCAATTCGACGTCCTGCGTGCGGGTGATCTCGACCGCGGCGGGCCGTTCGCTGTCGGCCTCATGCGCGCAGAGATCGTCAGCGGTCAGCGTCGCCGCGACCGCATGGCCGCGCTCGATGAACTTCAGTGTCGCACCGCTCTCGACCGCCTCGAAGAGCGCAAAGCTCATCAGCGGCGTGATGGCGTTTCGGCCACTCATCACGGTCGTGACGGCATAGCCGTGGCAGTAGGTGCCGAGATCGGAAACGTCGATCTCGCCGGCCGCGAGTCCGCAACGCACGCAGATGTCCGCGACGATGTCCGCGACGAGCACAGGGGCCACGTCGATCGAGGTCGAGGCGAATTCGTTGAGATACGCCCAGTTCTGCGTTTTCGGGTAGTCGACGCCGTAGGTCAGCCCCGGCAGCATTTCGCCGCGGGAGACGGCGCGATCATAAGCGGCGGTCCAGAAGTCCTCGTCGCTGTACTCGGGATGGCCGGTCGGCCGCACCGGGTTGCGCGGGTACGCCACCACCTGCGGACCGAGTTCGGTGTCGGCGATGTCGTACTTCTGCAGGACCTTGTAGGTGGTGGTGTTGTCGAACGACCACTCTGCCGCGCGTTGAAGTTCTCCGTCGACGACGTACCAGTCCGTCGTGCCTGGTACCGGAATCGAAAACGGGTTGTCTGCCGGATTCCACGGCGCACGCGGGACGCGCTGAGTCTCAATCGAGACGTCGGAGTGGTAGTCCGGAGTGCCGTTCCAGTAGACGCCGTGCATCGACCACGCGCCGCTGTCGTCGCGCCCGGTCCACCAGTAATGCGTGCCGTCGGGGAACGCCAGTTTGAAGTCGTACTTGGTGTCGTAGCTGATATCGACGACGTCGACGATTTCGACGTTGATGAACTGATAGATCCGCAGCTGCTCGACAGGCTGCTGCGAAAAGCCAGAGTACGGCGCCACGCCGTAGTTCGGCGTCGAGTAGTCGCGCGAGTAGCCGTATACCCATTCGACCTGGCCGGGCGCGTCCGCGGCGATGGCGGCCGCCATCGTGGAGTAATATCCAGATCCCCCGACGACGGCGTACGTGTGGACGTTGAGCGGATTCTCAGGAGGCAGCGCATTCAGCCACGGGAAGAGCTGAGAGTTGGACCACTGATCGTCCACCACCGGCGTCGAATCGCCGGCCACCTCAAAGACCAGATTCGGCGCGCGGTTGCCGTAGTCCTCGAGCTGGAGGTTGTCGAATACGACGTATGCGAGGCCGACATAGGCCGGCACGTTGCCGACGCCCTCCTGCGCCTCCATCGTCGGATCCGCGGTGGTCTGCGTGCCATCGTAGACCGTCATGATGGCGTCCAGCGCGTCGCTGGTGGCAAGGCGACTGATGAATGCCTCCCACGTCTCGTCCGTGCGCTGCGGACTGCGGTCGTAGATCAGGCGGCCATTCGCCCAGATGCGCCGGACGCTGGTGATCGGTCCCTCGCAGAGCCCGATCGCGAGATTCTGCGCGTAGGTGTAGGTGGTGACCTCCTGGCCGCCGCCGCCGCCCTTGCCGCCGGCCGATTCCTCGTGCTTGGTCTCGATCAGATCCGACGCCCAGATCACATTTCCGGCGAGCGCATAGGTGCCATAGACGAGTGGGATCGGCCCGCCGAGCGAGGAGGTCTGCGCCTTGAGGTCCGTCAGCCGCGGGCCGCGTACGGGCGGCAGCTGCGTCGGGAACAAAGCGCTGCCCGCGAGGCTGCCGAGCATCAGCCCGAGCTGCGGGTTGCCGAAGTATGCTCCGATGGCCGTCCCGACGATCGTTAGCGCCGCCTGGACTGGATTTGACACGTCAGTACACCAGGCCGGGCAGTGCCCAGGCCGAATCGGTCATGCGGATCCAGCGGCCTCGATAGCCGTGCTCGATCACGCGTCCCATACGCTCGTAGGAGTGCACCATCGTCTCGCCGAGACACAAACCGACGTGCGAAGCCTCGCGCGTCCAGCGAATCACGATGAGCGCGCCCGCCCGCGCGGCGGGCAGCGGCGCGCAATGCTCCGCAATCCGCCGCCGCAACATGTCGTCGGCGGGCAGCCGGCCGTACACGCCCGTCTCGAAATCCGGTGCGACGAGCCCGAGCGCGCGGCAGACCGCCACGACGAGACCCACGCAGTCGACTCCGTCGCGGGAGCGTCCCTGGTGAAGGAACGGAACGCCGACCCAACTGCGCGCCTCGGCGACCAGCCGTTCGACCTCCTCGCTCATACCGGACCCGCACCGCGGTCGGGACCGGCGACCATGCGATTGCCGGTCGGCGTGTAGAGCCCGAAGCCCTGGAATCGCAGGGCGTTGGCGAAGCGGTCCCGACAGGTCGCGAACTCCTTGTTGCACCCGGGCGCCAGGCTGAACGTGTCGCCGATCGCGACCGTCCGCGGCATCTGCTCCCAGAGTTCTAGGTGGCCGAGCGTCGAGCCGCCGTCGTCTACCTTCACTTCGCGAGAGTATCCGGTGTTGTCGCCCGTCAGGCCGAGCAGCCGGCCGCCGACGTAGTCGCCCGCCGACCCGGAGCCGGTCAGGGTGCAGTTGAACACGCGCCGCGAGGTCACGGCCGTGACGGTCGCCGTTACGGTCAGCGCGCTGATGTCCTTACCGCAGCGCGTGTCGCCGAGGTCGGCGTCGCAGAGGTCCGAATAGGTGCGGATGACGGTCTGCGTCAGCGCCTGGGTGAGGCCGCGCAGCTCGGCCGTGAATTTGCCCTCGGAGGTGCGGCGGATCTCGCCGAGTGTTCCGTGTCGGATCACGACCTGGCCGTCGGCAGGAGTCGCCCAGTTACAGAGGAACAGGTCCACCCGGGCGCCGTCGTAGAGTCCGGCCGCCACGTCGGCCTCGGTCAGCCCGACGATGGATACGATCGCATCGAGGTGGCCCTCGACTTCGAGGTTATCGACCTTCATGTCGCTCGACGACTCGATCGCGCTGCCGCTGATGCCGGTCTCGGCGTGGTACGTGCCCGCAAGGTCGCCGCTCGCGACGACGATGTCCGCGTCGTGCTCGGTGCCGAGGATCAATTCGCCGTCGCGCCGCTCGATCCGCCAGCACACGGCGAGCGTCCGCACCGTGCCGGCCAGGTGCGTCGCAAGGCCAGACGGGACGGTCCTCACACGCGGATCTCCTGCATCGTGAACGAGACCGACTGCACGGTCCGCAGGATTTGTTCCACGGGGAACGTCGAGTCGAAGCGGACCGGGATGTCGAACTCGCCGCCCCAGGTGAGCGCCCCCGCGGGAGCGAAAAGCAAAGTCACGATGCCCGTGGAGTAGTCGACGGTGTAGTGCGTGGTCTCGGTCTTCAGCGTGCCGGCATCCGCGATCAGGATCGTCCCCTGAACCGGCTTACGGATATCCCGATCCTGAGACTGCGCGCCCGCCGTGTATCGCTTCGTCAGTTGGTAGGTCTCCGGAGAGTCGCCGGTAGCGACAAGCGGCTGGTCGGTGCGCGACGGAGTTCCCGCAAGCCGGCACGACTTGAAGTCGGACCAGTCCTTGTAACGGAAGCCCGTGGCCTGGCCGCCGACCGCGTGCCAGAACTCAAGCAGTTCCTGCACCTCGTCCGCCGAGTTCGAACCCGGCCCGACGGTGATCGTGATGCGGGTGAGCGGCCGCGACCAGTTACGATTACGGCTCTCCCAGCCGCCGGCAGTCTGCGTCACCGAGACCGAATAATTCGGCTCTGAGACGAGACCGAGCTTCGGGCAGGCCGGGAATCGCGGGGATTCGAGGAAGGAAGTCATCAGTTACGTGCGCTCGCGCGAGCGGCACCGCGGGCCGCCGCGGCCGCGATCTGCTGTTCGGTGTATCGGGACACGCGGCCCTCGGGTGCCTGAATGTTGAAGTGGTTGACCACGGTCATTCCGGTCATCGGCTGGATCGTGGCGCCGCGTGACCCCGCGAACGCCAGTTCCGGGCCGTTCTCGCCGACGATGCCGAAGGAGCCTGGCCGCATGAAGCCGCCCGCGGCATAGCCGGGGATGCGCTGCGCGGTGATGGAGATCTCGGACAGGCCCGACCCGCCGCCGCCGTACGACCCGACCGCGGACATGATGGCGCCGAGCCACCCGCCGCCGCTGCCGACGCCGCCTGTCCCAAAAACCTTCTCCGCAATCTGAGCGGCCACCGCCTCGGCGGCCATGCGCTGCAGCATGCGGCCGAAGCTCTCGGCGAGACCGGCCAGCCCGTCTTCGAACGGGTCGAAAAGGAAATCGGCGAGAATCTGCTGGGCCCCGCGCGAGGCTTCGAGCCAGAACTCGCTGAGCTGCTCCCGCTCCTTCTTCGGGAAGATCCTCTCGGCCGTGATCGTGATCGGCTCGAGAAACTGATCGGTCATCTCCTGGTTCCGGGCGTTGAACACCTCGGCCGAGATCCGCCCGGAGTTGAGCAGCTCTTCAAGTTGCGCGGAGAAGTCCTGCCAACTTGCGAGCGATTTCTCCTGCGCGGTCTGCGTCGCCGCGTCCATGTCGCGATAGAGCTGCTCCATCGCGCCGACGGTGATCTCGCGTGCCGTGACGGCGATTTCGCCGAGTCCGGCCCGCTGTGCGGCAGTCAGCGTCCCGCCGCCGGTCTTGGCCGGAGGCCGGAAGCCGGGAGGCGTGGCCGTGGGCGATCCGACCACGGACGCATCGCCCCACGAGGTTCCGCCCTTCGGCTGGCCCCACGATCCCTCCGGCTTGACCGACTGGGAGCCCGCGCGCTTTTCGAGGTAGCGCGCGAAATTGACCGGGCCACCGGCGGCCGAGAGTGCGAAGTCCGCCCATTCGAAGAATCCCGACGGCGGCCGAGCCATCAGCTTTTGAAGAGCATCCGCCGTGTCCGCGATCGCTGGCGCGACCTTCGCGGTGAGCGTCCGCGCAAACCCGCTCCAAGACGAGTCGAGCCGCTTGATGGCGTCGTCGGCTTCGGACAGGGCCTTCGCCTGCTCTCCGGTGAGCGTCGCCCCCGTGCGCTCGGCCTCTTCGCGGAGCGCGCGAATTCCCGCCGCGCCTTGCTCAAAGAGCGGCAGGAGGTCCGCTCCCGCCTTGCCGAACAGATCGACCGAGGCGCGGACGCGGTCTGCCGGATCCTTCAGCGCGGCGATCCGGTCGGCGAGCAACTCGAATTGCCGATCCGGCTGCAGCGCCTTCAGGTCTTCAAAGGTCAGGCCGAGTGCCGCCAGCGTCTCATTGGCCGACTTCGTCCCGCTATTCGCTTCCGACAGCGCCACCTGCATTTTCTTGAATGCAGTGCCGAGACCTTCCAGTGAAATGTCGTTCTGCTTCGCGGCGTAGGCAAGTTCTGAGAAACTCTCGACCGCGATCCCCGTCTTCACCGACGCCTTCTGGATCTCGTCCCCATACTCGATCGCTTCCGCGGCAGCGCGCCTGATCGCGTCTACGCTGAAGCCGACGCCGAGTGCCGCGGCGAATCCCCTGATCGTGGAGCTGGCTTTCGAGAAGCTGCTCGTCAGTTTCTTTTCGAACGCCGCCGCCTCGCGGGCAGCCGCGTCCGCGCCCTGCTTGAAGCCGCCCATCTTGAGGATGAGGTCGACGGTCAGAGTGCCAAGCGAGCGTGATGCCACTAGCGTTTCCCAGATAAGAGGGCGGCAATGTCCGCCAGCGATGAGTTCTGCTCAATGTGAGGCGTGAAGTCAGACAGTTCGGCCTTACCGCCGAGTGCGTTGTTGATGATCTTGGCGATCAGCGCGAAGCCAACCTCGAGACGCATGCCAAGATTCAACGAGCCGCGCAGGCGCATGTACTCCGACCATGCGACCGCCTCCTCGAACGACATGCGCTCCTTCGCTTCCGCAATCGTGCAGCCGCCGACGCCCGCCAGCACCAGCTCGTGCCAGAACTCGTCGGCGGCCGTCAGTTTTTTGCGGCGACCGTCCCCAGCCGGTTGACGGAGTTGATCGCGTCCACCAGCGCGGTCGCGAGGCCGTAGTCGAGGCGAGAGGCGTCCTCGAACGTCAGGCGCTCGGACCCGTCGTCGCCGAGGCGGATGGACTCACTAATGAGCAGCGGCGTCCAGAGCTTATCCTGGTCGCGGCTCACCGCCTGCCGCAGTCTCTCGACCGAGCCCGCGGAATGCTTCACTACGTGGACGGTGAAGGTGTCGGTGACTTCGCTCCCGAGCGTGTCGGGATGGGTCCACGAGACCTCGTACGCCACCGGTGCGGCCGGGATGAATGCGCCCCGCTCGCGAAGCTGTTTCAGGTCCATGCGCCTCCCCGGTGGTTAAGCCTTCGCATGCAGGGTCGGGAAGTCCGACACCTGGATCGAAACGTTCGAGCCGACGACGGTGTTCAGCGCGAAGTCAAACGGAAGATCGCTGATGTAGCCGTTGAATTCGATCCACGAGCGCGTGGTCGGCAGCGTGAAGGCCGTCGAGTCGGACGTCGGCAGCGTGGTGCCATCGGACCAGCCGAGTACCCAGTCGACCTTCGTGCCTTCGACGTACAGCTCGTGCAGCCTGACGTGGCTGGTATCGGACGTGTCGAAGTTGATGTTGAACTGCGCGGCGCCCGGCGTGGCCATGCCGGCCTCGTAGGTGCGTGCGTCCGAATCGAGACAGGTCGTCTCGATCTGGTCGCGCGCCGCCGTCAGGCCGGTGACCGACGTCACACAGCCCACTTTCGTGACTGCGAACGAATCCGGGTCGATGAAAAAGAGCTCGGTGCCCTGCGTTTTGATCGCCATGAGGATGCCTCTCAATAGAAAAACAGCCGCCGCAGCGGCACGGGTTGCGAGTCGCCGGCCTTATCGATCGACGATCCAGTCGGCGGTGAGCGAAATCCGATAGGCGCGCGTCTCGGCGTCGCGCCGTTCGCCGTCCCAGCTGACAACGTGCGCCTCGGTTTCGATGGCTGCGACGATCGCGTCGCGGACTTCCCGCGCGCTCTCGGCTGTCTTGCCATACACGTCCAGATGCAGCGTGAGCAAATCGACGTCCGGCACCTGCCCGAGATAGTTTTCGGGCTGTCCCCCGCCAATCGACCAGACCGCATACGGTAGCCGATCCTTCTGCAACGCCTCGCCGAACGGGTAGAGCCGCAGCGTCGGTCCGTCGCCGAGCAGCGCCTGCACGCTCGTGTCCGCTGAACAGATTTCGAAGATCGGTGGCGTCATGCGTTCGGTGTCAGAAGTTCGATTTCACGCTCGAGATACTCCGCGAGCAGACCTTCGATCAGCAGCGCGTTCTCACGCAGCGCGGGCACCAGGAACGCCTGCGCGCTCATCCGCTGCGTGCCGAGTTCGAGGAACCGCCAGTACCACGTATCCCCGCCCGGCGCGTTCTTGTCGCCGCCGCCGAGGTAGGTCTCGCCCACCCGCCGCTTGCGACGGTTCTGGCGCGTGTTCGCGTACTGGCGGGCGCCGCCGATGATGCCGAGCCGCATCACGACGCCGCGCACGCGGCGGCCAGATCGGGTCGCGTTCTGGATCGCGAGGTTCCGCCAGATGCGCTCGGTGCTCTCGGGATCGTCGAACCCGCGCGCGATAGCCCTGGCCGCGTTCAGCGCGGGGCGCATCGCCTTGCGAACGGCCCGGGTTGCGCCCTTTTTCTGCAGCTTGTCCGGCAGCTCCGAGAATCGCCTGATCAGATCGTGAGATCCGGTCAGACGGAATTCAACGTCCGGCGCGGCCATCAGTGCCAGTTCTCCTTGACCCAGCGCAGCGGGCTGTTCCACGGCTTCTGAGGTCCGTTGAAGTGCACCATGCGGGCGCCGGTCGGTAGTCGATGCTCGGTGCCCTTCATATCGCGGATCGAGTAGATCCCGGCATCCCGGCCGTAATAGGGCTCCCGGGTGCCGAGCGTATAGCTGATCCACGCCTGGTCACTGCCGCGGAATCCGGCGCGGCGAGCCTCGTTTACCGAGTCCGTGCCTTTGAATCCCTCCCAGACGTGTCGACGGCTCCCAGCCGTGATGAGATACACACCGCCGCCGAAACGCAGCTTCGACCCCCAGTCCCGATACGGACGCCAGCCGACGAAGTCCTCCGGACGGTCGAATAGCGGCGCCCAATCGTCGGTCGGCACCACGTCGATATCGATGCACAGCAGCCGCTCGCCGAGCGCCTTTGCGCCCTCGGAGAAGTTCCAGAGCCGGCGGTAACAGCTCGGGAACCGGCCGCCCTCGGGGCTCCGCAGTTCGCCGACGGTGCGCGCCTCCGGCGGCGTCAGGTGTACTTCGACCTCGGGATCGAAGCCCTGGGCGCTGTCGGCGACGCAGATGAACCGATGCGGCCGGCTCATGCGCCGAGCCAGCGCCCGGCGCAGCGTGTTCACATGCGCCGGCTCGTAGGGCCGGTCGCCGAGTCCGGTGCCGCTCCACAGCCAGCAGACGACGGAGACAGTCACGAGGCTAGGCGCGACACCGCAATCCGCTGGCCACCCGTCCATCGGGCCGGCGTGTACCCGGCCTTCTCGATCCAGTCCGGCACCTCGTCGAACGTAAGCCCGGCCTGCGACGCCGCCTGCCGGTAGTCGGTGAGCGTGTGCCGGAACTGTTTGACGCCGGAGCGCCAAGCTTTCGGCTCGGGCACGTACGCCCAGAAGAAGCGGCTCCCGGAGCCCATCACGGCCGCGGCCCGACGCATCACCGATTCCATGAGCATCTGCGGCAGGTGGATGAACACCGAGAAGGCCCACAGGAAGTCGAACTGCCCGGCGACCTCTGCGTCCGGGATCTCGCCGACCCAGAACGTCGGGCGTAGCTCGCCCCATCCCTCAGTCAGCGACAACTCGCAGGCGGCCAAGATCGCTGCGGCAGAAATGTCGACGCCGAAGTAGCGCCCGCGATCGAGGTGCGGCACGACCTTTCGCGCGAGGCGTCCGGTCCCGCAGCCGATGTCGAGCAGCCGATGGGATGGCTTTAGCCCGTGGCTGACGAGGAAGTCGCGCTGCAGCTCGCCGTGCGCGTCCCAGTTGTCGCCGGAGCCGACGGCAGCCCGGTATCCGGTCGTCTCGATCCGGCGCGCCGTGTGCCGCGCGTACGCCTCGACGAAGTCGTATTCCAGGTACAGCGCGACGGTCTCGGGATCCTTCTTGGTCTTCGCCGGCATCGCGGCGAGATCGGCCTCGGTGAGTCTCACGCTGCCCCCTCGTTTTCACTCGCCGGCAGCCACCGCGCGAGCAAGCCGCCGATGCTGCCGATGTCAATTCCCTGCACGCCCCGGCTGGCAAGCCGGTGCGCCAGGCACGTCGCCGTCGGACCGCATGACAGCAGCGCCACGCTCGGCGTCGCCGCGACGACAGCCGCCTCGAGATCGTCAATGACCGCGTAGGCCAGCCGGCTCGGGCATTCGATGTGCACCACGCTCGCGGCCTGCGCTCGCGCGCAGGAGAGCGTCTTGTTGCGCCGTTCCGACACCACGACGACGCGCTCGCGACCGGCCCAGAGGCGCGAGATCAGGTCGACGTAGTCGCGCGACTCCAGCGCATCGGCCGCCGAGTCGGGCCGCGTGATGAACGCCGAGCCGTAGCGATGGCCGTCGCCCTTCCAGAAGTAGCGGATAAACCGCGACTCGTGTCGCAGCCAGTTCATGTGCTTCGGTCCCGCCGCGTCCATCGTCGGGATGCCGATGATGCAGTCCTCGTGCGGTGCCGAGACCAGTATGCGCAGTTCCGCCGTCAGCGCGCCGTTGACCGGTTCCCGGCTGTAGCCCTTGCCTTCGAGGATCTTCAACTCGCCGTCGCCGAACCGCGCGATCGACTGGCCCTTGATCAGTCGCCGGACGGTATCGAACTCGCCCATTACCCGAGGATACAAAGTTCCTCCCGCCGCCACGGAAAGCGCACGTGGCTCTTCGGCTTGCGCCCGGCGATCTTCCTTGCCAGCGCCTTGCCGCGCTCGCGATCGCGCGACAGCGTGCGATCGGAGGCATCCGGCGCGACGGACCGCGTGAACACGAGCAGGTGCGCTGGCGCAGGCACCAGCGCAGGCGAGGCCAGTTTCTCCATGCGCTTCAGGAAATCCGTGCCGCCACCGAGGCAGCCCGAGAAGTCCTCGTTGTAACCGCCGGCCTGCCAGTACAGCTCGCGCGTGCACAAGTAGCTGTCGATGTGCGGGTGAATCTTCCCGAACTCGACGTCATCGGCGATCTTGTCCTTGCGGCGCGTCTCATCGGCGCGACCGACGCGAAACCGCTCGAACCGATACCAGCGGCGCGGATCGGCATCGAAGTCGAGCATTTGCCGCGCGAACTGGGCCGGCAGGACGTGATCGATATCGACGTGCACGACCCAGTCGGCCGGCGCACGCTGCGTGCCGAGATTGCGCGCCCCGCCACGGTTCCAGGCGATGTCCACCTCGGCGCGGTACAGGCTGATGCGCTGGCGCAGCATCGGCGAGGCGTGCGCCAGCACCACGTCGCGCGCCGGTTCCGGGCTGCCGTCGTCCACGAGCAGGACCGAGACCTCGGGCGGGTACGCTTCCCATGCGTGCAACTGGTGACGCAGCATCACCGGATTGCGGTAATACGGCACGACCAAACTGAACGCGGCGACCCTCAACCCTCGTTCACTCCGTCGCTGCACGGGATGGTCAGGTAATCGCGGCCCGAGTCCGTGTCCGCCAGAAAGCCGTGCGGGTTGTAGATCCGGCCGCCGACCCTGATGCGCATGGCCGCCTCCAGTCCGTCGCGGTAGCGCACGACGATTCGCGTCGTCACCTCCGATTGCACAGCCTGCCCGGCCATGAACTCCCGCACGGAAAGAGGCTCGATCGACGCGGGAACCGCCGACGCCACCTTGAGCCACGTCGGCGTCACGGCGCCCGTGTCAGGATCCTGGACGTCGACCCGGCGCTCGAAGTCGACGCGATGGCGCAGTTTTCCGGCATCCATCAGTTCAACTCCTTTTCCAGCGTCGATCTGCGGAAGCAGCGCAGCGCCGTGTCCGGCGTGCAATTCACGACGTCGATACCTCTGTGCGTCAGCACCCGCGAGAACTTGTCCATTGCCCGGATCCAGCCGGCATAGCGGCCCATCGAATCCAGACGGCCCGGGTGATTGCCGAACCAATGCCGCCGGCCGTTGCGACCGTTCTTCATATCGAACCCGAGCAAGACGATCCGAGTCGCGCCCAAGTGCACGGCGAGGTGGATCGCCTGATAGCCGCTGTTGCCACCGCTCACCAGGTGCGTCGGCCTCGGGTCGAACGACGCATGATCGGCCGACTGCTTGAGCGAGAAGACCTCCGGCCACGGCAGCGTGTCGTGGATCGTCACCTTTCGGCCCGCGAACTGGAGCGCACGCTCGTGGTAGTGCCGCCACCATTTCAGGTCGGCCGCGTAGAGGACGTCCGCCCACGGCGCCAGCGCAGGAACTCGCGCCCCGTCGCAGTCCGTGTCTATGCCCTGATTGTTCACCGCGATGACCCGGCAGCGGCCGCGGACATAGTCGGCCTGCGCCCGTGTCATGCTCGGACCCGAAGCCATAATCGCCGCCGTCTCGCCGGCCCACTCGGGCTCTACCGACCACGGCGTCGTCATGCAATCGTCGGCGTCCTGAGCGGCGTCAGGAGCGCCGCCACCGCGCGAGGCAGGTAGCCGTAGCCGAATCGGTCCGGCATGGCATCCGTCGCCGCCGGCTCACGGTTCCGGTAGAACTCGCCGAGCAGCATCAGTGTCGCCTGACGCGCGAGATGGAGGGCCCGAAGCGCGGCCTGGTCGGCGCTCGTGTCCTCGAGGTCGATCTCGTCGCCGCCCGTATCGAGGAACAGATATTGCGCATCCCCGACGTAGTCGAGGACGGCGGCAGAGGCCGCCTCGACCTTCAGCGTGATGTCGTCGTCGTCAGCATCGTGATCGACGCGCAGATGCAGCTTCGCCTGGTCGAGCGTCACGAGCATGGTCATTCCGGCGGCCTCCAATCCTTGCCATCGCGGCCCTTCTTGACCATGAGCTTCCAGGAGTCGTCGGTGCCCGGCTTCGAGTCCGTGTCGCGCGTAGCGATCCAGGCGGAACCACCGAAGGTCACGACGTCGTCGCACTCATACCGCCGGCCATGCTGGTAGACGTCCCGGTAGATCGGGTGATTCAGCCGGAGCGTGTGCTCGCGCACCAGATCACCGCGCGCGAAGCGCAGTACCACGCTCCGCTCGTCGCACTGTTCGATCTGCACATCGTCGAGCGAGAAGCCGTCGCGGCCCGGCTCGCCGGGCGCGCCGTCCTTCGGCGTCGGCATCCGATCAATGGCGCGCTGAAGCAGGTCCTGGGCCCGTCGCTCGAAGGCCAACGCCCACATTGCGATTTCGGCGTCGAGGTGGTTCCGGACCTCCTCGAGCGTCACGGACTTGCCATCCACGCCGTCGCGGCCCGGCTCGCCCTTCTCCCCGAGCTGAGGCGCAGGGCGCGATTCG
>CAZRKS010000014.1:19739-25796 GCA_964600315.1 uncultured Steroidobacteraceae bacterium
GCCGTCGCGGCCCGGCTCGCCCTTCTCCCCGAGCTGAGGCGCAGGGCGCGATTCGAGCGCGTGCAGTCTCGATTCGATGGGGGCGAGATGCCGGGCGACGTATCCCTTAACGAGTTCGGCGACCGACTTGGCCCACGCTACTGGATCATTCATGCGGCCTCGCCAAGTTCTACGGCCAGAGTTTCGTACGCCTTCACGTTCCACGCGGCGGCGCGCCCCTCGGCGCCATCATCCGCGGCCGGTTGCGGAGATGGCGACGGCTCGGGAGCGGTGTCCTTGCCGAACGGGTCGTCGCTGGCGTCGCGCTTGGCGAGCGCGGCGAGGGAGTAGTTCTGTTGCTGGAGGTACGGCGTCGCACCACCCTCGACTGGCGGAAGGTTCTCCTCGCGGCGTACCTCGTCGGGCGACTTCCAGCCGCCACCGACCGCCTTATTGTGCGCGTCGAGGCGCGTCGCGGGATCCATGCGCACGAGGACGGACTCGTCGAGCCACGTCTCGAAGCCGTCGGTCAATTCCAGTCCCTCGGCGAGTCGCAGTTCGATGCTTTCGACGATCGGCTGCAACGCCTGGTCGTAATACTGCTGGTTCAGCGCCGCCACGTTGTTCACCGTTGGCATCTGGCCCAGCCCGAGCTTGTAGGGCGGGACGTGGAACGTCGCGCAAATCATCTCGCCGGTGAACTTGAGCTGTTCGAGCAGTTGCGCGTCGGTCGCCGTGATGCCGATAGCCTTGTATTCGAGTCCATCCCCCAGCACAGCCACCTTCCCGGCGTTGGGCCCGGTGTAGTTCGCGTCCCACTGTTCCTTGATACGCGCCGCCGTCTCGGCCGGGATCGCGCCAGGCGCCGTCAGGATGCCGCCCGGATTCGATCTGTTCTTGAAGAAAAACGCGGAATTCTTCTGGATGTAGAGACCCTGCATCGCCGCCAGCCCGCAGGCATAGATTGGGGAGACTCCAATCAGCGGATGCCACGGTGTGTTCAGGCGATCGTGGATGATCTCGGAAGATGGCACGATGACGCGCGTCGCGAGCTGCGCGAGGATGTCATCCTGCAGCTCGTAGTAGACGCCGCCGTCCGGGGCGACCAGCGGAGCGACACGGACCGGATCGAGAACGTACAGGCCGACGATCCGGCCCTGCTCGTCGCGCTGCTTCAGGATGTAGGCGTTACCGTTCAGGAGCAGCGACGTTACCCAGCATTTGAAGAAGTCTATCCGGGTCTGGTAGCGGTTCGGCTTGCGAAGCACGCGGCGCCGCTCCGTGTCGTCCCATATCCGCGTTGACTCGTTGTAGCGCATCACGCGCGCCGGCATCTTCGCGATATCGCCCGCGATCAGAGTTACGCACGCGAATACGGCCCAGTTGGCGCTGACGGAGGACTGTTCGACCTCGACGTCCTGCTGCCAGCTGCCGGTGTAGGTCTCGAAGACGGTGACCCAGCCGCCGACGGTCGAGTAGACCGGATTGAGGTAGCTCGCTGCCTTGCGCAGCGCCGTGGCCATCCGCTTCGCGATCTGCATTCGTCAGGCCTCGGCCCGCATGTCCCGGCGACGGTACTGCCGACGCGCACGGGCCGGCGAGGCCTCGACAGACGCGGGCGGTTCCTCCTCGGCGTCGTGCACCTTCACCAGGCCCGTCTTGAGCAGCAGCGCGGCGTGGGCCGGGCTGGCGCTGAACACCTCGCCCGCGCGGCGCGTGCGGTTGCAGTAGAAGACCGGCTTTTCTGCGATCAGTTGCGTCATGCGAGAAGACCGGCCCCTTTCGGGGCCGGTCCCTGTGCCGGTGGCTCGGATCAGGTGCTGGTGTCGGCAGCGCCGTAATCGGCGTTGTCGATGTACTGCACCGCGTGGCTGCGCCGCTTCTGGAAGTTGATGCTCCGCACGACCTTGATCGCCGTGCTTTCGGTCTGGAACATCGACATGAGCGTCGCGGAGGCCGCCGTCGGCGTGTCGGAGGCGCCCGTTGGCGAGCTGTCCTGCTCGATCGTCGCGACGTTCGAGATGGATACCTGCACGCCCGAGTCGCCGATGCGCCAGATGTCGCTCGGCTTCAGCATGATGAACGCGCTCGCCGGCACGTTGTCGCCGGTGAACACGGGCCGTCCGAGCAGGGTGCCGCCATCCTGGCCGACGCCCGGGAACTGCGGCTGACCGAGGGCGGTCAGCATCAGGCCGAGCGACACGGCGAGGTCGGGCGTCGTGACGACGACGAGGTCGCTCGCGTTCTTGTAGCTCTGGAAGATCGCCGTGAGCTGCTTGAAGTCCGCGATCACGCCGTCGGCCGTCGAGCCGTGCGAGTTGTGGCCGGCGACGCCGTTCAGGAGGCCCGCCGGAGACACGCCCGCACTCGCTGCCGTCGTCGACAGGAACGTCGTGTCGACCCGCTGGGCAGAGGCCTGCACCAGCGCATCGCGGACGAGCATTTCCGCCGACGGGCTCGAGTCACGCATCAGCTCGTTCGAGATCACCGCAAGTGCAGCGACCTTGAGCGGCGTCAGGCTGACCGTCGAGAAGTCGCCCGTCGTGACCGGGATGGCCTTCGACTCGCCGACCCAGTAGCCGGTGGCCGCGCCGTCCTGGCCCTTGATCGCGACATTCGCCGGCACGTTGCGCAGCGGGAGTCTGTCGAACAGGGTCTTCCCGTACAGGTACTCGATGAAGTCTCCCGTGTAGCGCGTGTCGGCCTGCACCAACTCCGCGCCCCACTCACCGGAGCCCGATCCGCCGCCGGCCACGCCGGCCTTGATGACCTGCACCAGAAGCGGATTCGTCTTGCCCCAGCGGGCCGCGGCGATCTCCGCCGGATGCTGGCCGCCGATGCCCTGCATGTGCGCCAGCGCCTTCGCGATGACCATGCGGGTGTAGTTCTGGCCCTTGAACGTCTCGTCCTTGTCGGCCGACTTGACGATGATCGTCGGTCCCGCCGCTCGCTGCTGCGAGCCGGACTGCGCCGGGTCGCTGCCGTCAGGAGACTCGATCGTCCGGCCCTTCTGCACCGCGAGCGACTCGAGCCGCTTCAGGCGCACGAGGTCGCCGTCGATCTGCTTGATCTCGGCGTCCAGCGTGTCGAACTCCTCCTGCTCGGCCTCGTCGGTCGAGCGGCCCTCGTCGAGGGACTTCTGCACGACCTCGGTCATGCGAGCGGCCCTTGCAGCGCGCGTCGCCTCGAGGTCTCGGATCTGTTCCGCAATCGTCTTCATATCATCGTCCTCTTGAAATCAGTGGCACGCCGCCGAACTTGGCGGTCGCGTTTTTTCCCGGGGCGCCGGGCAGGAGAATGACGCCACCGCGCTTCGTGCCCGTCGGGGCGGGCGCGGCACCGTCGTACATCTTCACGGTCTGGATCGTGGCTTGGGCGTTGGCCGGGATGGTCACGGCCGACAACTCGAGCCATTCCCATGACAGGAACTTGAAGCCGTCCCACGGCCGTTCGGGGTCGAGCGGCTCGTGCTTCAGCGAGCGGAACCCGATCGACAGGCCGCGCACCAGGCGCGCCTTGATCTGCTTCCACGCGGTTTCGACGTAGTCGAGGCCGGTGCCCTGCGGAATCCGCGCCTTGATGCGGATGCCCTTGCCCGTCACCTCGGCCTCGTAGACCTCTCCGATCGGGCTCGCCGAGTCGTGCTGACTCAGGAGCGGAATCGGCAGTTTGAACTCCGCACCGTCCGGCACGACCACGTCGCCCATGCGGTCCGTGCTGATGCTGGTCGCGAGGCCGGCGATCTCGCGCCGCTCCTCGTCCACCGTCTTCAGTTCGAGCAGGCCGTATGCGCGGTCGTGCTTCATCGATCAGTCCTCACAGGAAGAACACCTGATATTCCTTGCGTTCGTCAGCCCCGGCGGCCATGCCGAACGCCATGATGAGCGCCACGATTCCATCGATCTTGTCGGCGCTGCGCTTGCGGTCCGGCGCCATGTTCAGATTGGCGTCCCGGCGCGCGACAAGATTGGCTGCATTCCACTGCAGGACGTGATTCCCGCCGTGGCGAAGCGCGCCGGCCGTGTAGGCCCGCTCGAACGCCTGCATTGCCGGGTGAAAGCTCGCCGGACCCTGCCGGAACTGCTCGAGCGGTAGCCGACGCTCGGTCAGCTGATTCACCAGCTGCGAGGCATTCCACGGGTCATAAGCGATCTTCCGCGGCGCGAACCGCTCGCAGTCCGCGACGATGTCCGCTTCGATCACCCGATAGTCGGTGACGTCGCCCTCGGTGGCCTGAATGTGCCCAGCCGTGACCCACGGCGCATAGCGCACGGTGCCGCGCTCGTTGCGCTGCGCGACCTGGGCCTCCGGCACCCAGTAGCGGCCCCACGTCCACCAGACGTCGTCCTTGAGCCACAGGAGCCGCCACGCGCACATATCCCGCGTGCTTGCGAGGTCGAAAGCAGCCCAGCATGGCGCCCCGATGAGCGTGGCCGGATCGAACTCCGCGCCGCCCTTGCGCCAGCGCAGAAGGTCGACGAAGCCCTCAGAAGCCGCTGCCTGCCGGTTGAGCCGCTTGATGCGAAACTCGGCTAGCGCGCCGGGCTGCTGCTTGGCTTCGATCGCATACTTTCGAAGCTCGGCCGAACTGATCGAGACGTCTAGCAGCGGATTGGCCTTGATCCACTTCGTCTCGTCAAAGTCATCGTCCGCATCGTCGAGCGCGTAGTACACGGCGAGGAAGTGCTCGGCCTCGACGACGCCCTGCAGCACCTGGAAGGCGAACGAACGGACCGCCGGCCACGGGCCCGGCGTCTCGAAGCCCTCCGTCGTCGTGTACAGGAACAGCGGCGACTTGCGAGCACCGGCCGCCGACCGCAGCACGTCGAAGAGATCGCGTGTCTTGTGCGCGTGCAACTCATCGAAGCACAGCGCCGACGGGTTCAGCCCGTCCTGAGTGCTCGCCTTGGCATTGATCGGCCGGAACGTGCCGCCGACCTCATACCGGGCGATCGCGTTGGCGAACGGCTCGAGCGTGAACGTCTCGCGAAGGTCCGACAGCTTCTCGACCATCCGCTTTGCCACGCCCCAGACGATGCGCGCCTGGTCGCCGGTCGTCGCGGCCGAAAGTACCTGCGGCCCAATCTCCGGCTCGGTGCAGAAGACGTACAGCAAGATTCCGGCCGCCAAGGCCGACTTGGCATTCTTGCGGGCCACGGCAAACAGGGCCGTGGTGAACCGCCGCGAGCCGTCCGGGTTGCGGAACCCGAACAGGTTGCAGACGAAGAACACCTGCGCCGGTTCGAGTCGGATCGTCGGCGAGTCCCAGACTCCCTCGACATGCGGCAGCTGCTCGAGGAACTCACAGGCCGAGTTCGCCTGCTCGGGCGACCATCCGAACGGCGGACGCTTTCGATGCGCCCGCTTCAGGTCGGCCAGGAACCGCTTGGCGGCTCGCCGGATCCACTTCCCGTGCCGGGCGCCCTTGCGGTCCTCTACGGCCGTCTCGGCATAGGCGATCGCGACCGCGACGTAATCAGCCGGCGGCCGGGTTCGCGTCCTTGAACTTCGCGAACGCGTTGTCTTTTGCCTTGTTGCCATCGCTTCCCAGTTTCGCGCGGGCCTGCAGGGTCATGCCCATCTGCACGCACCACTGCCGGAAGGAGTCGTCGAGCTTCTTGAACTCCGGCGAGGCCGGATGTGCGTTCTTGAGGGCGGCCCAAACGCGCGACATCTGCGCGACGCCCAGCCGCTCGGTCACGGTTAGGGCCACCTTCGGCAGGGCTTCGACCACCTCGCGCCACGCGGCGATTTCCTGCCCGGTCAAATAGTCCGGCGGGTCGGGATTCCACGGACCGGCGCCCTCGGCGTCCTGACGGGCCCGCTCGGGGTGCGTCCGAAAGGATCCGCGCAGTTCTAACACCGCCGCAGAGGTTCGAGGTCTCGCCATAAAGGCACTATCAACTTCAGGTTACGGAAGTGCAAAAATTCGCTTGGGGGCGCGGGTTCCAAACGATTCCGCCCGAAATCCGAATATCCCCCCCACCGCCGTGGAGTGACATGCTCGCCCCTTTTCGAAGGTTGCACGCTCTACACGTACAACGCGTGTTCAATCGCGTATGCGCTCCACCGCGCGCT
>CAZRKS010000014.1:25896-32195 GCA_964600315.1 uncultured Steroidobacteraceae bacterium
TGCGCGTATACGCTTTATCGCCGCGATCATCTTGCGCGCCTGCGGCGTTGTTCCTCAGCAGTCTTCTCAACGTGACACGAGTGGCACAGTCCCTGCAGATTGGACTCATGGTCCGCGCCGCCCTCCGATAGCGGCACTATGTGATCCCATTCCATCGCAGCCTCAACCCTACCCCGTTGTTCGCAGTGAACACACAGCGGATTCTTCATTGACAGCCGAGCCGATCGATCCTGTAATTTTCGCCCCCGCAGTCGCTTGATCGTGCTCACTCCACGCTTGGTCGGAGCGACCGCCCGATGTATCGGCGGCGCGTAGGGCATCAGCGCGGCGAGCCGTCAAGATAGGTCTGCGGCTCTTCGTCCTCCTTGTCCCGGTCAGCGATCGCCTCGACCAGCATCTGCTGCGATGCGATCAGCTGCGGCAGGAGGTTGACCAGCCGTTCCATCACCGCTGTCTGGCGTTCCAGCGAGCGGATCATCTTTGCCTGGCGTCGGCAGTGACTGCACGAGCCGAGCGAGGCGCAGGTGCTTCCGGTCAGCGAGCCACTTGATGAGCTTGCGCTTGCGCTTGAGACATCCACAGGCCATTGCCCTAGCTGACCGTGACCTTGAGCACGCTCTCCTCGATGGATCCATCGCTGAGAGTGACCGAGTTCGAAACCTCGTATGTCTCACCAACGGCGCCACCGGCTACCATCACGGCAGCGACTTGCTGGCCGTTCGTGTTGACCAGCGTCTCGTCGTCCAGCGTGATCGCGATATCGCTCTCGGCCCACGCGCTCGAGGAGATTGTGGCGAGCAGCGAGTCATTCGATATCGCTTCGGCCGTCCAGGTAATCGTGCCGTCGGTCACGGTTCCGCCGACCGTGCGGGGCCAGCGCGGTTCGGTTGACCCTGCATTGCCGCCGCCGGATCGGTACTGCAGGCCGGTCGGCAGGGATGGCCGCACGCACACGTCATCGGCATAGACGCCACCGGCGGCCCAAACGCGCGCAAGAAAGCCCCAAGCGCCCGTTTCTGCATTGTACCCGGCGTAGTCGAAACCCCATGCCTTCGTTTCGGCTTCGGTCTTGCAGACGGTCTTGGTGATTCGGCAAGCCATCGGATCAGACCGGGTCCGCGACCTCGATGTCCCACGCCGGCACTGTCACGGTGCCCCCCGCTGTGAGCGCCTGCGATGTGCAGGTGGTGACGTAGAGCAGCGTGGTGCCGCTCGCGAGCACGACGTGCGTCGCCGTGCCGCTCGAGTCGATGGTGATGGCCGACTTCTGAGCCTGCGTGACCTTGCGCCCGTTGGTGTCGCCGTTCGCCTTTGTCATGTCACTGGTGGTGAACGCGACATCCGCGAGCGCCACGGCGGCAATGCCCGCGTAGTTGGCCGGCTCTCCGCTGCAGACGTACATGGTCGTGACGGCGGCCTTGATGGCGTCGGCCATCGCGTCGAGGATCGCGTCGGGAGTTGCCTTCGCCATGTCACTTCACTCCGATGTTGGCGGCCGACTGGCCGATCTTGCTGCCGTGCACCTCGAGCGTCTTCGGCGAAGTGTCCGGCGTGCCGGTGGCGACGTCCTCGGCCTTCGCCCAGCCGAGACCGCAGAAATAGCCGCAGTCCTCCGGCGTGACCATGCGGACCTCGCCCGCGTGGAAGATCTGGCCGCCGTGCTTGAAGGTCTGAACGATCTCAATTCGTTTCATATCGAGGCACCGTGAATATCCGCTCGGATGGGGCGACGACCGCGAGTCGATTTTCCGCCGCGACCACGATCGTTCGGCCGCCGGCCGAGACGACGAAAACCGCGTGCGCTCCGAACGCGCCCGGAAGCTTCAGCGACAGCACGTCCGCCAGATGCGCATGCAGCGCATCCGACACGATCAGCACGCTCGCCTGCGTCAGACCGACCGTGTCGGCCGAGTGGCCGTGAGTGGCGCCCTGCACCGCGAGCAGGTGCGCCTGCGTCAGCGCCACCTCGTCGGCGGCATGCGCATGCAGCGCGTCCGCGATTTCCAGCAGCACACCGAACCCGAGTTCGACCGCGTCGACCAAGTGGCCGTGCGCCGTTTCCTGCACGACGAGGACGCTCGCCTGCGTCAACTCGACGGTATCGACTGCGTGGCCGTGTGCCGCGTCTCCGACGGCCAGCGTATATCCCGCGCCAAGTTCCAGATTGTCGACTGCGTGCGCGTGCAGCGCGTCAGCGACGGCGAGGATGTGCGCCTGCGTCAGCGCGACGTTGTCGGCGCTGTGCGCGTGTGCCGCCTCGGCCACCGCGAGCGTATTGGCTTGCGTCAGGTCCGCATTGTCCGCCGTGTGGGCGTGCGCGGCGTCCGCGACCGCAAGCAGATGCGCCTGCACGAGCGCGAGGGTGTCCGCCGCATGCGCGTGAGTTGCGTCCGAGACGACGAGCGCGTTGGCCTGCGTCAGCGCCACGCTGTCAACCGCGTGTGAGTGCGTCGCGTCCGCCACCGTGAGCGTGATGCCCCCCGTCCCCGGCACCCACCAGAACTGCCGCACACGCTGGTGGCGCGTGAGCACCGGCGGCAGCGACGTGGACGCCTGCACTCTGGCCGCTGAGTTGACGAGCGACGCGGCGAACGCGCCCGTGTAGTCGATCCCGGTGCCGAGGTCGGGGTAGCTCGCCAAGAGCCCCCGCCGGATCTCCCACGGCATCGCCCCGCGCGCGAGCCGCATGTGTTCGGCCTGCGTCAACGCGACGTTCCACAAACTCGGCAGCAGCAGCCTGTGATCGCAGGTTAGCGTGTCGTTCGGGGCGCCGCCGAGCGAGAGCGCGTTCTGGCCGCTCGGCACCCGTGAGGTCGTCGAGGTCGCGGCGCGCAGCCCGTTGAGGTACAGCGTGCGATCCGTGTCCGAGGTGAACGTCGCGCCCACCGCCGTCCAGCGCCCGACGCGCGGGCTCGTGGTCGTCTCGTTGGTGGCGGTCTGCGACGTGGCAGATGCCGACATCCCGAAAATGCCGACCGTGTTGCGGACCAGCGAGACCTGATTCTGCGTGGCGTTCGACGTGATGCCGAGCGCCATGAGCCGGTGTGTGGTGCCCGACACCTGCTCGTCCACCAGTGCCCAGCAGAACAGGCTGACGGGATAGCCGGTCGTGGGCGCACTCGCGGTGCGCCAGATCGTACCGCTGGCCTGGCGGAAAATCCCCGCCCTGAGCGCCGGATGATTGCGCCACGGCGCGGGCATTTACGCCACGCTGCCGGTCACTTCCGACGTGTAGAGCGCGCCGGACGTGAGCGCCACGCCGAGGTCGTTCTTCACGACGACCTTGAATTGCTGCGGCAGCACACCGCCGAACGCAGCCGCCACGCTGAACACCTTGCGGTGCGTGGTCGAGGCCGAGTTCATCGGCACGCCACCGAGCGGCGTCAGATCCGGCTCATCGGTCGTCGACGTTCCGCTCGTCGGGCCGGACTCGAAATTGCTGCCGTCCAGCGAGCCCTGCACGTACACGAGCGCCTGCTTGTTGCCGGTCGGCGTGTTGGTGGTCGCGAGTTCCACTTCCACCAGCACGTCGAGCGGATCGTTGGTCGTACAGTTGTACGCATTCGACGCGACGAAGGTGGCCGACGCGAGTGTCGAGAGCCCCGACGCCGTGAGCGAGGTCCGCGTACCAACGACGCTGGTGATGGTGCTCATGCGTTGTACGCATCCACGATGTCGGCGCCGCGGATCTCGCCTTCCCAGCCCGGCGTGGCAGGCGACGCGAGCGACCCCGTGCCGGTCGCAAAGAGCCGTTCGCCGCGAGTCGCGGACCGCTTGCCGCCATCTAGCAGCGCCGCCTTGAGAATCGCCTGCGATCCGCACAGGTCGTTGATGGCTGCCTGCGCCGTCGCTCGCGTCATGTTGATCGACGCACTGATGTACCAGAGCAGGCTGTCGCGCTTGCTCGGCGTCAGCGCGTCGAGTTGCGTGACTCCGTTCTCGGCGGCGGCGCGTGCCTGCTCTGGCGTGTACTCGCTGCGCCAGAGGTAGAACGTCGGTGCGACGGCGACATTGAGCCAATCCGCCATCGCCTGCGTGGCGAACGCGGTGCGCGCGGCGACAAACGCGGGATCGGTCTCCGCGAGGATCGCCGCCTTGAGCGTGAGGAGTTGTGCGGGGGTGAGCATGGGTTACTCCGGCAGCGCCCGTTCGAGCGCGTTGCGCGCCCGCTGGCCCTGATCGTCGATTGCGCGGCTCGGCGGCAGTTCGGCGTAGAACGCGGGATCGGCATACACGATGAGCGCGTCGGCGAGCGTGCTGCACAAGAACAGCAGTTCGCTCAGCTTCACGTTCGCGTCGCGGATCGCGGTGTGCGACGTGCTGCCGGGCTGAAACTCCGTCAGCACCTTCGACAACTCGCCGCGCGTGCGATCGACTGCGCGGCCGAGTTCGGCCTTGCGCTCGGCGAGCGTGGCGGGCGTCACGAGTGCACCTCGCATTGCGCAACGATCGTGCTGCGCGGACTCGCGCCACGCTCCCAGCGCACGTCGTCTCGGTTGACCGCAAACAGGTCCGGCCCGATCTGCGGACTTAGGCCGAGGCACGGCTTTCCAGCGTCAATCGTGCCGACGAACTTCAAGTCGCCGTTCGGCTTCATTTCCCACGCCCACCCGCCGACCGCCTGGATGACCGGAGGCTTCGGCTTCGGCTCGGTAATCGTCGTCGTTGCCGTCGCGGACCACGCGCTCAGCGTGCCGCTCACTGTCTCGGTCTGCGCACGCGCGCAGAACGTCCCGAACGCCCGCGCCACCTCGACCGCCGCAGACGTGGCCGGCGGCACCACGAGCGCCGAGCCCTCGGCCGTGCCGAATACGCTCGGAGCCGAGCACGTCCCAACTTCGACCCGCACGTGCTTGATAGAGGCCACCGGCAGCGGAGTGCCGTCCTCGTACTGCGTCGGCAGCGTGTAACTCACGGTACGCGGCGCGGCCGAGGCGAGGCTCGCAAACGTCAGCGCGAGGAGCAGCACCAGCGCGCCGATCGCCATCAGCGAGGCCGGCACGTAATGACGCTCCACCCAGTCGAGCACTCGGTCGATCACGGCAATACCTCGCGGATCAGGACGGGCCCCGGCAGCGCGGCAGGGGGTAACGCTCACGTAGGCAGGCGTGTCCGCGGCGGGGCCCGGTGTACAAGGCCGCCGGCGGTCAGCCGGCGGCAGGGAAAGTCGTGGTGGTGCCTGATATACCACTCCCGGAAGCCGAAAGTGTGCGCACTGATGAAATAATCGCCAAACCGCCCTCGACGGACGCCTTCGCGCGGCCGACGCGCTCCCAGTACACCCGCACGCTCAGGCCCATCAAATCGGCCCTCAGCGGCTTACTGCGCGGACTGGTGGCGACGTAGTGCGCGACGAGGATCTCCTGCAGCGGTTCGGCGAGGCGCTTGTAAACCTCGTTGACGGCCGCCGCCGTGCCACGAAACGGGAACTCCGGGAAGTGCTGCTCGATCCGTCCCGAGGTCTGGCCGTGGTGCAGGTCGCGCCGCGCGGCGAGTGTGCAGCGGACCGCGCCGAGGTAGTCGCGCGCCAGTTTCGGCTGCGTCAGGCCGAGCAGCTCGCGCATCACGACGGCCCAGCCCTCGCAGGCGACGTCGACGGCGTCGGCGCGCCAGCGAGGCATCTACGCCGCGCTCCGGCAGGTCTGCTGCCACGCCCAGCGCGCGATCAGGATCGCCTCGGCGATGCCGTCCTCGCGATTTTTGATCTCAAAACCCGGATACAGCTGCCGCACGCGGTCCACCGACTCACGTTTGTCGGCCGAGAGCCCGAGGTCGCGCTTCCACCGCGCCGGCGAGACGAGCTCGTAGCCGATGCCCTCCGACGCGATCGCCGTCAGGACCGAGCCGAACAGGACGCCGTACGAAAACGCCGAGGACACGCCCTGCCTCGGCATCGCCTGCGCGCGCTCGACGTAGCCGAGGATCTCGGCGCCCGAGGCCGCCCGGAGGAAGCCTGACAGCGCCCTGACGTCGATCGTCGCCACGGCGTTACGCAGTACCGGCATCGCCTCAGCGGCCACCAGCGCGCCTCTCAGGCTCACCAGCGCGAGGCCGCCGCTGAGGCCGGGGTCGATGCCGAGGATCATGCCGCCACCTCGGCCCGTTCGAGCGGCTCGGCGTACACCCGGGTGAACAGCTCCCGCCAGGTCTCGCACGCCTCGCCCTTGCGCTTGCCGGCGATGGCCTCGGTCATCCGCCCGTCGAGGATTGCCTGCCTCACCTGCTCGCGCCGCTCGTCGGGCGCGGTCACGCCCGCGAACAGGTCGGGCCGGTTGAGGCGGCGGGCGATCCAGGCCTCG
>CAZRKS010000015.1:0-31454 GCA_964600315.1 uncultured Steroidobacteraceae bacterium
CCACGACGCGCCCTACGTGCCGGGCTGGGACTGCCACGGCCTGCCGATCGAGCACCAGGTGGAGAAGACGCTCGGCCGCGATGCGAAGCGGCTCGATGCCAAGGCGTTCCGCCAGGCCTGCCGCGAGTTCGCACTCGAGCAGGTGGACGTGCAGCGCAAGGACTTCATGCGCCTCGGCGTCATGGGCGACTGGTTGAATCCCTACCTGACGCTCGCGCCGCGCTACGAGGCCGAGCAGTTGCGGGCCTTCGCGCAGATCATCCGCAACGGGCACCTGTACAAGGGCTACAAGCCCGTGCACTGGTGTCTCGACTGCCGGTCCGCACTCGCCGAGGCGGAGGTCGAATACGACGAGCGCACCTCGCCCTCGATCGACGTGCGCTTCGAGATCGCCGACCGCGACGATTTCGCGCGCCGTCTCGGGCTGCCCGGCCTGCCGCCCGGCCGCGCGAGCGTCGTGATCTGGACCACGACGCCGTGGACGCTGCCTGCGAACCAGGGCGTGGCACTGCACCCCGAGTTCGAGTACTCGCTGTTGGCCGTCGACACGCACGCCGGCCACGAACTGCTGCTGCTCGCCTCCGACCTCGCGCCTTCGGTCCTGAAGCGCACGCACACGTCGGCGGTGAGGGAGGTCGCCCGCGTGAAGGGCGCGGCGCTCGAGCGGCTGGCGCTGCACCATCCGTTCTACGAGCGCGAGGTGCCGGTGATCCTCGGCGGGCACGTCACGCTCGACAGCGGCACGGGCGCGGTGCACACGGCGCCCGGCCACGGCCAGGAAGACTTCGCGATTGGCCAGCAGTACGGATTGCCGGTGGACAACCCGGTCGGCGGCGATGGCCGCTTCCTGCCGGCGACACCGATCTTCGCGGGCGAGACCGTGTTCGACGCGAATCCGCACGTGGTCGACGTGCTGCGCGAGCACGGCGCGCTGCTGCACCACGAGCCGTTCCGCCACAGCTATCCGCATTGCTGGCGTCACCGGACGCCGGTGATCTTCCGCGCCACGCCGCAGTGGTTCATCAGCATGGAACAGGCCGGGTTGCGGCGGGCCGCGCTCGAGGAGATCGGCCGGGTCGAGTGGACGCCCGACTGGGGCGAGCAGCGCATCTACAGCATGATCGAGAGCCGCCCCGACTGGTGCATCTCGCGGCAGCGCACCTGGGGCGTGCCGCTCGCGCTCTTCACGCATCGCGAGACGGGCGAGCTGCATCCCGACACGCCGGCGCTCGTCGAGCGCGTCGCCGACTTGGTCGAGCAGGGCGGTATCGACGCGTGGTTCGACCTCGAGCCACGCACGCTGCTCGGCGAAGACGCGGACCGCTACGAGAAGGTCACGGACATCATGGACGTGTGGGTGGACTCGGGCCTGTCCCACCACTGCGTCGCGAAGATGCGGCCCGAGATCCGCATGCCGGCCGACCTGTACCTCGAGGGATCGGACCAGCATCGCGGCTGGTTCCACAGTTCGCTGCTCACCTCGGTGGCGCAGAAGGGCCACGCGCCCTACCGCGGCGTGCTCACCCACGGCTTCACCGTGGATGACAAGGGCCGCAAGATGTCGAAGTCGCTCGGCAACACGATCCTTCCGCAGAAGGTGGTGAGCACGCTCGGCGCGGACGTGCTGCGTCTGTGGATCGCGGCGACCGATTACGCGAACGAGATCGCGGTGTCGGACGAGATCCTGAAGCGGATGTCGGAATCGTACCGGCGCATCCGCAATACCGTGCGCTTCCTGCTCGGCAATCTCGCGGGCTTCGATCCCGCGGTGCACGCCGTGCGCGAGGGCGAGATGATCGCGCTCGACCACTGGGCGCTCGAGCGCGCCCGCGCGCTGCAGGAAGAGGTGATCGAGGCCTACCGTCACTATGACTTCCACGTGATCTACCAGAAGGTGCACAACTTCTGCGTCGTGGACCTCGGCGGCTTCTACCTCGACGTCATCAAGGACCGGCTCTACACGACACCCGCGCAGGGCCTGCCACGCCGTTCCGCGCAGACGGCGATGTCCTGGATCGCCGAGGCCATGGTGCGCTGGCTCGCCCCGATCCTCTCGTTCACCGCGGAGGAGATCTGGCGCTTCCTGCCGGGCGCACGCGCCGAGTCGGTCTTCCTCGCGACCTGGGTGAAGCTGCCGGCGCCGGAGGCGGAGTCGGCGGTCGTCGACTGGGCGAAGGTGCTCGAGGTGCGCGGCGCCGTGCTGCGCGAGCTCGAGCGCCTGAGGATCGCGGGCGCGATCGGCGCACCGCTCGACGCGATCGTCGAGATCTACGCCGAGCCGGAGCTGCGCGCGAGCCTCGAGCCGCTCGGCGACGAACTGCGCTTCGTGCTGATCACCTCCGGGGCGCACCTGCACCCGGCCGGGGAGCGGCCGCCGGAGGCGGTGCCCGCGGATCCGGAGGGCAGGTCGGGCCTCTGGCTGCACGTGCACGCCTCGGGCGCCGCGAAATGCGTGCGCTGCTGGCACAAGCGCGCGGACGTGGGCTCGGTGGCCGCGCATCCGGAACTCTGCGTGCGCTGCGTGTCCAACATCGAAGGGCCGGGCGAGACCCGGCGGTTCGCCTGAAGCGATGACCGAGCACCGCCCCGTTCCGACGACGCCCGTGGCCGCGCCCGCGGTGCAGCGCACGCACCCGGCGGCGTGGCTCTGGCTGTCGGTCGCGGTGATCGCGCTCGACCAGGCGACCAAGTTCCTGGTCACGCGCTTCTTCGAGGTCTACGAGCGCGTCGAGGTGCTGCCCGTGCTCGATTTCACGCTGCTCCACAACACCGGGGCCGCGTTCAGCATGCTGGCGAACGCGTCGGGCTGGCAGCGGCCGTTCTTCGTGACGCTCGGCGCCGTGGTGAGCCTGCTGCTCCTGGTGTGGATCTGGCGTTCGCCGCGCGGCGACAAGCTGCTGCCGGTCGCGCTCGCGCTGATCCTCGGCGGCGCGCTCGGCAACGTCCTCGACCGCGTGCGGTTCGGCTACGTCGTGGATTTCATCCACGCGCACTGGGGCGCCGCGTACTTCCCGGCCTTCAACATCGCCGACAGCGCGATCACGATCGGCGCGATGCTGCTGATCGTCGACGCGTTCCGCGAGAAGCGCGCGCCGTGAAGATTCTGCTCGCCAATCCGCGCGGCTTCTGCGCCGGCGTGGATCGCGCCATCGACATCGTCGAGCGGGCGATCGAGCTGTTCGGCGCGCCGATCTACGTGCGTCACGAGGTGGTCCACAACCGCTTCGTCGTCGAGCGGCTGCGCGGGCTCGGCGCAGTGTTCGTCGAGGAACTCGACGCGGTGCCGGACGACGCCACCGTGATCTTCAGTGCCCACGGCGTCTCGAAGGCGGTGCAGGACGAGGCGCGGCGACGCAGCCTGCGCGTGTTCGACGCGACCTGTCCCCTGGTCACCAAGGTGCACATGGAAGTGGCCCGTTTCGCGCGCGAAGGTCGCGACGTCATCCTGATCGGCCACGCCGGCCACCCGGAGGTGGAGGGGACGATGGGGCGGTTCGACGCCGCGCAGGGCGGCCGCATCTGCCTCGTCGAGGACGTCGCGGACGTCGCGACGCTCGAGGTGCGCGATCCTGCGCGAGTCGGCGTCGTCACCCAGACGACGTTGTCGGTCGACGACACGGCCGACGTGCTCGCGGCGCTGGTGGAGCGCTTCCCGACGCTGCTCACGCCGCGCCGCGAGGACATCTGCTACGCGACGCAGAACCGGCAGGACGCGGTGAAATCGCTGGTGGCGTCCTGCGACATCGTCATCGTGGTCGGCTCGCGCACGAGTTCGAACTCGAACCGCCTGCGCGAGATCGCGGCGAAGGCGGGCCTCCCCGGCTATCTCGTCGACGGGCCCGAGGACCTGGATCGCGGCTGGTTCGAAGGCAAGGCTGTCGTCGGCGTCACGGCTGGGGCGTCGGCGCCGGAACTGCTGGTGCAGCGCGTCGTGGCCCGGCTGCGCGAGTGGGGCGGGCAGGGCGCCGAGGAGATCGTCGGGCGCGAGGAGAACATCGTCTTCTCGCTACCCCGCGAACTGCGGCCGCGCACCGGGGCCTGACGCGCCGGATCCGGCGCGGCGCTACCGACTCCAGCATTCCTGCGCGTTCTCCCGGCCGTCGGACCGGCGCGCGGACCGGGCTCCGGTGCTCGCGAGCTGCAGCACGCGGCACGCCGAGTCGGCGGATTGCGGCCCATCGAGGGCTGCGGTCGCGCTCGCCGTCCAGGACGCGGCGTCCGCTGCATCGACCTCGATTCCATACCACCCATGCTCCGAGCGGTTCGAGAACCGCAGGCTCGGCGGCGCGCAGGCGGTCGGCGCCGAAGGGTCCAGCACCGAGGTGTACGAGTTGCAACTCGAGTAGAACTTTTCCTCGGCCACCGCGAGCGCGAGAAGCGCGGCGCGCGCTTCGCTGCGGTTGGCGCGCAGCACGGAGCTCCGGTACGCAGGCAGCGCGATCGCGGCGAGCCCGCCGAGGATCGCGAGCACGATCACGAGTTCGAGCAGGCTGAAGCCGCGCCGGGGGTCATTCCGCATCGGTCTGGCGCCAGATGGTGCGTGTGCGCTCGAGGCCGTCGAGCACGGTGCTGCCGCCGGGCGCGGCGACGTAGAACCCCTGCACGAGGGTCGCGCGGGCGCCGCGCAGCGAGGTCCCCGTCGACTCGATCACGAAGTGATAGGCGAAGAGACCCGCACGGGCGCTGTCCGGGGGGAAAGGAATCGGGCCGGCCGCGGTGTCGTAGTAAAGGAGATACGAATAGGTATCGGGTGGCGACCCCGGCACGAGCGGGGCCGCGCCCAGGTCCGGCACGGCCTTCGGGCTCGCGAGCGTGTACGACGTGCGCAGATCGGCCACCTGGAGCGCCTGCTCGATGCCGAACTCGGCGGCCTGGAAGGCGCGCTCGCGACCGGCGGCATTGGCGGCCATGCGCAGTTCGAGCACCGCGGTGCCGAGCGCGTACAGCCCGAGGATCGTGAGCACGACCACGAGCAGGAGGCTCGCGGCGAGCGCGACGCCTCGTTCGCAAGGGGGTTGCGAATCGCCGGCCCGGATGGTGAGGGACTCCGGGATCATGGCCGCGCATTCCGCAGCTGCAGCGTCTTCGAGACCAGCAGGCGCCGGAACGAGTCGCCGCTCGCGGCCACCGTGCGATTCGCATAGCTGACGTCCTGGTCGTCGACGTAGGCCGGATCGCGCTCGAGCGCGCGCACGCGCAGCCAGAGGCGCACGCTGACGGGGGTCGCCCCGTCCGGCACCGCTCCGGGATCCACGAACAGGTCGGCACTGGTGTCGCCGGTGGTGTCCACACCGAGCTGGAACTGCAGGTCCTCGACGCCCGCGACGAGTTCTTCGTCGCGGATGTCCGGACCGGCTGTCAGGGCCTTGCGGCGCAGTGCGGGATAGCCGGTCGCCACGCTGGAACTGCTACTCACGTAATACGCGTTCACCATGAACTCGCGGGTGTCGGCGGCGGGCGGCTGCCCCGCGACGTCGGCTGTTGCGTAACCCGGCGGGATGGCATTGCCGATGTCCTGCGGCACGAAGATCTCGCCGCCGAGTCGGCTCGACACGATCAACACCCGAGTCTGGTCGGGCGCGGACACGGTTGGCCGCTGCGGCGTGATGCGTGCGGCACTCGCGCGCCGCAGCACGAGCACGTCGGTTCCCGCACGCTGGCCGCCGGCGTTCGCGGCGCACGCGCTCGCCGTGAGCCAGGCATTGTCGGTGCCGTCGATGTATCGCTCGGTGCCCGTGATCCAGGGCAGCCCGCCGCACTTCGCCGGAAACGCGAGCGAGGCGTTGACCGCAAGGGGGGCTGTGCGTGACGCGAGACCCCAGTAGCCGGCCATGCGCACGTCGGCCTCGAGGATCGCCATGGCATAGCGCGCCGTCTCCTGCAGTCGCGCGCTCGAATCGACGGCGGCCGTTGCCTCGCGCGCCTTGACGTAAGCCGCCGCCGCCCCGCCGATCAGGAAGACGCTGATGGCGAGCGCGACCAGGAGTTCGATCAGCCCGAGCCCGTGCGACCGTTGCGATGCGCCGGCGCCGTTCATGCCTGCACCGTCAGGACGATGGTCGCGGAGCCCGAAGCGACGTCCGCCGCCCAGTCGAGCGCAATCGAATACCTGAACCCGCCCGCGACCGGCACGACCGTGACTTCCGTGGACGCGCCGGGCAGCGCTCCCAACACCGTCCGCTGCCATTCATAGAGATCGCGTGCGGCGACGTCCGCCGGGCCGCATTCGCCCGCGTCCTCGCAGGCGAGGGCAGGGGCGGCGAGTTCGTTGCCCGCATCGAGCGCGTAGGAGAGGCCGCCGACGCGATTGGCGCGGATCCGGTCGCCTAGGTCCGACGCGAGCAGCGCGGCCTGGGTTTGCTGCAGCGCCGAGCGGCTTGCGCGCAGACCGTCGATGACGAGCGCCAGCCCGCCGAGCAGACCGACGGCGACGACGACGAGTGCCGCGAGGACCTCGACCAGCGTGACTCCTGAGTGGGCCGGGCGTGCCATGTCTCGCCACACAGGCTGCTCAGGGACAAACGAGCGGCGACCCGGACGCCGTGCGGTCGGACACCCGCGGGCGGCCGGTCTGGCTGATGATCACGGCACGCGCTCCGGCGCTGCCCCGGTCGTCGCAGAACGAGAAGGTGGCCGTGACCCCGCTCTGGCCGAACGAACGGAAGGACAGGGTGCCGCGGGTCGTGACGATCCGGCCGCCGGGCCAGGCGGGATAGGACTGCAGCAGTTCCTCGCCGGCGTCGCGCACGGCGGGCGTGTCGCGATCGGCGTTCACGAAGGCGATCCAGCCCCGCTGCCAGGGCGTTCCGGCCGGGCCGCATTCGGAGCCGCCCGGACTCGGGCACAGGCTCACCACGAGATTGCGCTTGATGGCTTCGCCGCGCGCGAGGTGGATGGCGTGCACGAACTGGTTGACCTCCCGGGTGCGTGCGGCGTCGCGCTGCAGGTCGTGGAAGGCGGGGACCGTCCACCCGGCGAGCCCGGCGACGATCGCCAAGGTGAACAGCAGTTCCGGCAGGGTGTGGCCGCGAGACCGGTTCATGGCGCGCCCTCGTCCGTGAGAGTCCGACGGGAACGCTACGGCCGGCGCCGGCGGTTGTCGTCGCGCATTTGCGGGGCATTCGTGCAGAAACGCTGGTCCCGAGCCGCGATGACCGTATAATCCCGGGTCATGCCGACCGCAGCCGCCCCGTCCGACGCGACGCTGGAACAGGCCCGGGCGATCCTCGAGCGCCACGGCGTGCGTCCCACCCTGCAGCGTGTCCGCGTCGCCGGGATCCTGCTCACGGCCCCGCGCCACCTGACGGCCGAGCAGATCCTCGCCGACCTGCGGCAATCCTCCGGACGCGTGTCCAAGGCCACGGTCTACAACACGCTCAAGCTGTTCGTGGAGCAGGGGCTGGCGCGGCAGATCCATGCCCATCCCGAGCATTGCGTCTACGACTCGACGATGGCGCCGCATCATCACTTCCAGGACCTCGACACCGGCGAGATGATCGACATCCGTCCCGAGGACCTGGCGTTCGCGAAGCTGCCGCCGCTGCCGCCCGGCATGGAAATCGCGGACGTCGAAGTGCTGATCCGCCTGCGCCGGCGCGGCTAGCGCTTCCCCGTCGCGGGCCGAATCCGTATACTGCGCGCCCCTCCGCGCCGGAGTAGCTCAGTTGGTAGAGCAGCGCATTCGTAATGCGCGGGTCGGGGGTTCGAGTCCCTCCTCCGGCACCATCTGATCCGTGTTGCGCGCTCTCTCGGTCCTGCCGCTCCCCGTGCTGTACGTGGTCTGTGGCGTGCTCGCGCTCGCGGCCCGGCTGATCGGCTGGCGTGCCGGGTTCGTGCGTGAAGGCCTGGCCCGCTGCCTGCCCGAGGCCTCCGACCGCGAACGCCGGCAGGTGGCCACAGCCTTCTACCGTTACCTCGGCGAACTCGTGGCCGAAGCCGTGCACGGCGCCCGCATCCGGCCACAGGCGCTCGCGGACCGCGTGCAACTCGAGAATCCGCAGGCGGTGGCGGAACTCCTGCGGGGCGGCAAGCGCGTGATGCTGCTCGCCGCGCACCACTGCAACTGGGAATGGCTGCTGCTGCGCTGCTCCACGGCGTTCGACGCGCCGCTGGTCGCCGCCTACAAACCCGTGAGCCGCGAGCGGGCCGACCGCGCGCTGTGTGCCGTGCGCGGCCGGTTCGGCGCGACGATGGTGCCGGCCAAGCAGGTCGTGCAGCACCTGATCGAGCAGCGGGGCGGCGCGAAGCTGCTCGCGCTCGTCGCCGACCAGTCGCCGCCCGCGGCGAGCGAGCAGCAGAGCTGGTGGCCGTTCTTCGGCGAGGAGACGGCATTCTTCCGTGGGCCGGGCTGGATCGGCGCGAAAATGGGTTACGTCCCGGTCTTCCTTGCGATGCGGCGCGCGAGCCGCGGCCGCTACGCGGTGAGAGCCGTGCCGCTCCTCGCGCCCGGCGAACGTGCCGATCCGGAGCGGATTCTCGCCGCCTATGTGAGCGCGGTGGAGACACACGCACGCGCGCACCCGGCGCAGTATTTCTGGGCCTACAACCGCTGGAAGCGGGCGCGCCGGCTGTATGACTGACGGTCTGCGGCTGCGGCTCCTGTATCGGCTCGCCGGCATCGCGGCATGGCTCGCCTATCGCGTGCTCGGGCTGCGACGCAGGGTCATCCGCAGCAACCTCGAGCGATCGTTTCCAGACTGGTCCGCAGCCGAGCGGCGCGTGGTCGAGCGCGACTTCGCACGGCGGCAAGGCGAGATGGCGGCGGAGGTGCTCTACGCGCCGAACATCCCGGTGGCCGAACTCCGCGAGCGCGTGACGCTCGCCAATCCGCAGGCGATCCTCACCGCCGCGCCGCCGCGGCCGCTCATCCTCGTCGGCGCGCACCACGGCAACTTCGAGTGGATGCTGCAGCGGCTGTCGCTCGAGTTCGGCGAGCGGCTCATCGGGCTCTACAAGCCGTTGCGCAACGAGCGCGTCGACGGCTGGATGAAGCGCATGCGGTCCCGCTTTGGCGCGCGGCTGGTCCCGGCCAAGTCCGTGCTGCGGGAACTGGCGAGGTTCCGCGAGGCCGCGGCGGTCGGGCTGGTCGCGGACCAGGTCCCCCGTACCAGCCCCGAGAAGCACTGGACCACGTTTCTGCACCAGGACACGGCGTTCTACATGGGGCCGGAACTGCTGGGACGGGCGCTGCGCTCGCAGGTCGTGCTGGTGCGGATGCTGCGGTGCGGGCGCGGGCGTTACGTGCTCGAGTTCGAGCCGCTGAACGAGCCGGGCGAAAAGCTCGCCTCGGGCGAGATCACGACGCGCTACGCGCGAGCGCTCGAGCGCTGGATTCGCGCCGATGCCGCCGGCTGGTGGTGGTCGCATCGGCGCTGGAAGCTCGAACGCGAACGGCCGGGCGGCGCAGCCGCCGGGTGATATGTCAAACGGGGCGTCGATGTGCGACCGCTCGTCCCCCGCGATCCGCCGTCCGTCGGAGAGCGCCGGCCGGCGCGCGTGCCACGCCTAGAATCGACACAGGCCCGGACCCTACAAGTCGATGAAAAGACACGCTGGTTTCACGCTGATAGAACTGATGATCGTGGTGGTGGTCATCGCGATCCTCGCCTCGATCGCCCTGCCGGCCTATCGCGAGGCGGTGCGCAAGAGCGACCGTCGCGCGGCGCAGGCCGCGATGATGCACGTCGCGAGCCTCGAACGGCAGTACTTCGTCACGAACCGCGTGTTCGCGGAGGTGACCGTGGACGGCTCCACGAACGAACTCGGCTACGCGCTGCCGAGCGAGCTGGTGGACAAGTACGACTTCTCCGTCGATGCCGACGACGGCCCGCCGCCCGGCTTCACGGTCAACATGACGCCGAAGGGCGCTCAGGAAGGCGACGTCGACCTGTCGCTGGACAACGAGGGCAACAAGGTCCCCGAAGACAAGTGGTAGCCATGCCTCGATATTCCGTGCCGGCTCAGCTTGGCGCCTCGCTCGTCGAGGTCCTGGTTGCCATGGTCATCCTGGCGGTCGGCCTGCTCGGGCTGGTCGGCCTGCAGGCCCGGCTGCAGATCCTGCAGGCGGAGTCCTACCAGCGCGCGCAGGCGCTGATGCTGGTGCAGGACCTCAAGAACCGCATCGCGCTCAACCGCAACAACGCCGTCGCCTATGTGACCGATCCGGACGCACCGCTCGGCACCGACGCGGACTGCCCGGTCGCGAACGCCACACGCCAGGAAGCCGACGTCCAGCAGTGGTGCACGGAGCTGGTTGGTGCGGGGGAGACCAAAGGCGGCGCCAACGTCGGCGCCATCGTGGGGGGGCTGGGCTGCGTCGAGCAGCTGGGCGGCAGCAGCCGTTACCTCATCACCGTGGCCTGGCAGGGCCTCGCGCCGCTCACGGCGCCGCCGGAGACGGTCACCTGCGGCCAGGGCGCATACGACGGCGTCGGAGAAAGCTCGCCCTGCGCCGGCGACGTGTGCCGACGCGTCGTGACCACCGTCGTGGAAATCGCAACCCTCTGATGAACTCCATGAATCACACGATGAGGTCCCCGGGGATCACGTGCCGCGCCGAGGCGAGGCAGCGGGGCTTCAGCCTCGTCGAACTCATGGTTTCGATGATCATCGGCCTGGTGATCCTCGCCGCGCTGGTGGCGCTCTTCGTCAACACGAGTGGCAGCAACCGCGAGATGGCGCGGGCGAACGCGCTGATCGAAAACGGCCGGCTCGCCATGCAGTTGCTGGAGGGCGACGTCGCGCATGCCGGCTACTGGGGCGGCTACGTGCCGCAATACGACGACTTCTCCTTCACCACCGCGCCGACGGACGTGCCGGACGCGATCCCCGATCCCTGCCTCGCCTACGATGTCGCCGCCTGGGACGCCGCGTACGTGCGCAACCTGGTCGGCGTCCCTGTCCAGGTCTACGGCTATGAGAGCCCGCCGGCGGTGTGCGCGGCGGTGATCGACTCCCCGCTCGCGGGCACCGACGTGCTCATCGTGCGCCACGCGGAACTCTGCGTGCCCGATGCGGTTACCGGCTATGGCACCTGCGAATCCGACGACCCGGCCGGCCGTCTGTATTTCCAGGTGTCGCGATGCGGGACGGACGTCGAACGCTACGTGTTCGGCACCGATAATTTCGTGCTCCGCAAGCGCGACTGCGCCGAGTTGGCCGACAAGCGCAAGTTCGTCTCCGACATCTACTACGTGCGCGACTACGCGGTGACCGCGGGTGACGGCATTCCGACGCTGATGCGCTCGTCCTTCGACCTCGCGGGCGGAGTCCTCGAACACCAGCCGGCGGTGCCGCTGGTCGAGGGCGTCGAGGGTTTCCACGTCGAACTCGGCGTGGACGACGTGAGCAAGACCGGGGACGACGTCACGCTGGTCGATCTCGCGGCCGAGATCGACTGGGAGGATCCGGACACCCGCGACACGGCGACCAACCGCGGCGACGGTTCGCCGGACGGGGACTACCTGAGCTGCACGGCGGGCGCGCCCTGCGAACTGAACGATTTCGTCAACACGACGGCGGTGAAGATCTACATGCTCGTGCGCAGCCGCGAGACGACGCCTGGCCAGGTGGACGACAAGACCTACGATCTCGGCGGGGCTGGTGCGGTGACGCCGGGCGGTGAATTCGCACGCCATCTTTTCGTGTCCACCGTGCGGCTGCCCAACATCGCCGGACGGAGGGAAACGCCATGAGCCGCACTTCGTCGCACCGGGAGCGGGGCGCCGCGCTCGCGGTCGGGCTCATCATGCTGGTGCTGATCACCGTGATGCTGCTCACGGCCCTGAACCTCGGCACCGCGAACTTCCGCTCGGTCGGCAACCAGCAGTTCCGGGACGAGGCGATCTCGGCGGCGAACGTCGCGATCCAGGAGCGGCTCAGCTCGACCTTCGACGAGCCGCCGGCGACCTCGGTCGCGAACGTCGACATCGACAACGACGGCAATCCCGACTACTCCGTCGAAGTCACGCCGACCTGCGTCGGCGCGACGCAGGTATTCGTCGGCAAGAAGAGCAGCATCAAGCTCGGTCCCGGCATGTCGGCGCCGCCCGTGTGGAGCACGACCTGGGACATCAGTGCGACTGTCAACGACGCGCGGACCGGCGCGGCAGTCCGGGTGCGCGCGGGCAGCCGCGTGCAGTTGAACGACGCGGACAAGAAGATTTCCTGTCCGTGACGCGCCGGGATTTCAAGGAGATTCGCCATGCATAGCCGTTACTTCATCAGCCTGCTGGCCACGGCGTTCCTCGCGGTGCACTGGCCCGCGGCGGCGGAGGACATCGACCTCTTCCTCGGTGCCGGCGGCGACTCCGACGACAAGCCGAACGTGCTGCTCGTCATCGACACGGCCGCGAATTTCTCGGCCAACGCCGCCGGCTCGTCCTGCATCATCAAGGGCAAGGCGACCGCCCTGAGTGGCACGACCGGCGGCATCGAGCAGTGTGCCCTCTACAAGGTGATCGGCGAGCTGGAGGACGACTCGGTCAACGTTGGCGTCATGACCAACAACGGCAGCAACGTCGTCAACTACCTCGGCGTCGCCTGCCTCAAGGTCTCGTCGCAGCCGGGTGGCTGCCTGCTCTACCCGATCACTCGCATGACGGCGGCCAACAAGGTGACGCTGCTCGCCTGGATCGAAAAATGGAAGACCTCGGGCAAGGGCGACGGGTACGTCAAGGCCGACGGCAAGGCGAACGGCGCGATGATGCAGGAGGCGTGGGCCTATTACGCCGGCAAGCGCGGCCTGTCGAACGTGGACTACTCGGGCATCAAGCCCGCGAGCACCTGCCAGAACAACTTCGTCGTCTTCATCGGCAACTCGTTCAACTCGTCGGGTTCGCCGGGCGACCAGACCGGCAAGCTCGGTCCGAAGGACGCGCTGGAGGGAACCAACGCGCTGTTCGGCGGTTCGATGAACGCGAGCCCGGCCGCCACGGCCGCGCAAAAGGTCATCCTGAACAACACGATCACGACGTCCTGCGGCACGGTGACCCTCGGCAACCCGCATGAGAACAACGGCTACTATGCCGACGAGTGGACCCGCTACATGCGGGACCAGAAGATCACGACTTATGCGATCGGTCTGCTCGGTGCGAGCTGCCAGGCGAGCTATTCCGGCCTGCTGAGCAACATGGCCACGGTCGGTGGCGGCAAGTATTTCGCGACCACTAACTACGATGAACTGGTGCTCGCGCTGCAGGCGACGTTCGCCGACATCCAGTCGGTCAACAGCGTGTTCGCCTCGGTGAGCCTCCCGGTGAGCGTCAACCAGCAGGGCCTCTACCTGAACCAGGTGTTCATCGGCATGTTCCGCCCGGACGCCGACGCGCTGCCGCGCTGGGCGGGCAACCTGAAGCAGTACCGCCTCGAGCCGCGTGACACATCGATCGGCGGCAAGGTCGTCACGACGCTCAAGCTCGTCGACGCGAAGACCCCGGCGGATCTCGCGATCTCGAGCGCGGGCACGGGATTCATCGACGTCTGTGCGCGGAGCTACTGGACGCCGACCGCGGACGACACTTACTGGACGCCGATGTCCCTGCAGCACTGCGCGCCGCACGCGGCGACGTCGAATACGCCGGACGGCAACATCGTGGAGAAGGGCGCGCAGGGTTACGAACTGCGCAACGGGGTGCCGGCCAACCGCAACGTCATGACCTGCGATGCGGCGTGCGGCAGCGTGCTTGCGGCGTTCAACGATGCCGACGCGACGCTGCTCGCGAACGCCGATCTCGGGGCGGACGCGGCCGAGCGCGCGAAGGTCATCAACTGGACGCGCGGCCTCAACAACCGGGGCGACGAAAACTTCGTGGCGGCCACCGACATGCGTCCGTCCAGCCACGGCGACGTCGTGCATTCGCGTCCGGTGGCCATCAACTACGGCACCGACGATGCGCGCCAGATCGTGGTCTTCTACGGCGGCAACGATGGTGTCCTGCGTGCGATCAATGGCAACCGTGCGACGGACATCGGCACCGTCGCCGCCGGCGACGAACTCTGGTCGTTCGTCGCGCCCGAAAGCTATTCGGCGGTGAAGCGCCTGCGGGACAACAAGGTCCAGGTCAGGTTCCAGGGCAGCGCCGAGGGTCAGCCCAAGCAGTACGGCATGGACGGCCCGATTGCGACCTACCGGGCGGGCGGCGACACCTGGATCTTCACCGCGATGCGGCGCGGCGGGCGGGAACTCTAT
This sequence comes from uncultured Steroidobacteraceae bacterium, assembly GCA_964600315.1. GTDB lineage: Bacteria > Pseudomonadota > Gammaproteobacteria > Steroidobacterales > Steroidobacteraceae > RPQJ01. Next base: position 14,189 of record CAZRKS010000015.1, read on the forward strand.
GCGTTTGACGTCAGCGACCTCGCGAGCGATCCGAGTTCGCCGTCGCTCATGTGGAAGAAGGGTTGCCCGCATCTCACCGACGACACCGGTTGCAGCGCCGGCATGAGCGACATCGGCCAGACCTGGTCGCCGCCCGTGCCCATGAAGGCAGAGGGCTACAACGAAGTCATCAGCGGGACGGAGACGGTCCTGCTGCCCATGCTGATCATGGGCGGCGGCTACGACGCCTGCGAGGACGCCGACGTGCCGGACGCGGACTGCAAGTCGTCCGGCAAGGGCAATGGCATCTATCTGCTCGACGCGGAGGACGGTCACCTCATCAACTTCTACCCGACGGAGCGGCCGGTGGTAGGCGACGTCGTGGTCGTGGAGGACACCGCGACTGGCAATGCGATGTGGGCCTATGCAGCCGACCTCGGCGGCAACGTCTATCGGCTGTCCGGCACCGACATCAACACGCCGTTCGGCTCGACGGCGCCCATCGGCTGGAACATCACCAAGATCGCGGATCTCGGTTGCGCCGACACGGCCGCCTGCGCGTCGAACCGCAAGTTCATGTTCGGGCCCGACGTCGTGGAAAAGGACGGCACGTACTACATCCTGGTCGGTTCCGGCGACCGCGAAAAGCCGCTCAAGGCCTGGCCGGCGACGCTTGCCGTCGAGAACCAGTTCTTCATGATCCAGGACCGGCCGACCGACGACGAGTGGCTGTCCGACGAGTTGGAGAGCGGCCACTGCGCCGATGAGGTGATCTGCCTCGGGTCGCTGGTGGGCATGGCCTTCGATGACGACCCGCCGTCGGCAGAGGCGCTCGCCGATTCGAAGGGCTGGTACCTTGGCATGCGGGAGGGCGAACAGGTCGTGACCTCGGCCATCACGGTCTTCGGGACGACGACCTTCAGCACGCATACGCCGACCGATCCGGAGGACATCTGCGAACCCGACCTCGGCAAGGCGCGCGTCTACAACATCGACTACCTGACCTCCGCCTCGACACGCAATGCCGAGGGCAAGGACCGCTCGGTCAAGGTCGACGGCGGTGGCCTGCCGCCGTCACCGGTCGCGGGCAAGGTCAAGCTGGACGACGGCTCCGAGGTGCCGTTCATCATCGGTTCGGAGTCGGACTCGCCACTGCAGGGTAACCTGCCTCAGGCGACTTCGCCGGTGAACCAGCCGAAGGGCTGGACGTACTGGTACGTCGAGAAATGACGCAGCGCCGGACTCGACGGTTCTGGAGCGACGGCCGCGCCCACGAGGCGCGGCCGCGCCTCGCGCCACAGCGCGGCGTCACGCTCGTCGAACTCATGTTCGCGATCGCGGTGTTCGCGATCCTCGTGGCGGTGGCCGTGCCGTCCTTCCGCGACGCCTCGCTCACCAGCCGCCTGAGTTCGTACTCGAACGACCTGCTCGCGGCGATCCAGGTGGCGCGCAGCGAAGCGATCAAGTCGAACAGCACCACGACGCTCTGCACCTCGACGGACGGCGCGACCTGCGCCGTCGCCGGCGACTGGGAGCAGGGCTGGATCGTCGTCGACGCGGGCGGCACGGTGCTGCAGACGCACGGCGCCCTGCCGGCCGGGTTCAAGCTGGTCGAGGGATCGGGTCTGTTTCAGCTCGGCTTCCAGCCGATCGGCACCGGCGCCTCGGCGGCGAGCTTCAGGGTGTGCCGGGAGGATCCGCTCGGCAACCAGGAACGCATCGTGACGGTGACGGCCACGGGCCTCGCCAGCGTCACGCGCACGACCGACGGCTCCTGCCCGTGAGGCGCTAGGCGCCGGCGAGCTTCGCCTCGAGGTGCTTCGCGAGCTGCGACACCGTCGGGAAGTCGAAGAGTTCCGTCAGGTCCACCACGCCGGGGAAGAGTTCGTCGATCTTCTCGTGGATCTGGATCAGGGTGAGCGAACTCGCGCCCACCTCGAACAGGTTGTCGTCGACGTCGACGTTCTTGCCGGGCAGGGCGTCGTCCACGATCGCCTTCAACTGCCGCTCGATGCCGCCCGCCGCGGCGCGTCCGTGCGCATGCGCCGCCGTCGCCGCCGCGTCGAACGCCGCCAGCTCCGCGGTGAATTCGCCGTTCGCGTAGGCCGCGGCCAGCGCGCTGCGCTGCAGCTTGCCGCTGGTCGTCTTCGGAATCCGGGTCACCGGCACGACCCGCGCGACCTCGACGCCCGCGTGCTCGTTCACGAGGTGCACCGCGTGCGCCGCCACCGGCACGAAGTCGGCCATGTCGCCCTTGTGCGCGACGAACAGCACCAGCTCGTCGGTGGGCGAGTGCGGGTCGCGCACCCCGGCCGCCGCGACCTTGCCGTGCTCGAGGCCGGGGTGGCCCTGCAGGATCATCTCGAGGTCGTGCGGATAGTAGTTCTGACCGTTGACGAAGATGATCTCCTTCGACCGGCCGGTGACGTAGAGATCGCCGTCGTGCCAGAGCGCGAGGTCGCCGGTGCGCACCCGGCCATCGGCGGTGACCGACGCCGCGTTCGCTTCCGGGTTCTCGTAGTAGCCCCGCGTCACGTTCGCGCCGCTGATCAGCACGTGTCCCACCGTGTCCGGCGGCACCTCGCGGCCGTCGTCGTCGAGGAGCTGCACGCGGGTGTGCGGAATCGGCCGTCCCTCGCACATCAACCGCAGCGCGTTCGGGTTGCCGGCGTCGACCGCCAGCGCCTTCGCGCCCACGCCGAGCGAACGGCGGTCCACGGTCAGGTGCCGGTATTCCGTGCCCGGCGATGGGAAGGCCACCGCGAGCGACGCCTCGGCGAGACCGTACACCGGATACATCGCCGTGCGCCTCAGCCCGTAGGGCGCCATGCGGTCGAGGAACTCGCCTGCCAGCTCGACGGAGATCGGCTCGGCGCCGTTGAAGATCAGGCGCAGGCTCGACAGGTCGACGCCCTCGAGGGTCTTGTCGCCGAGCGCGCGCAGGAAGTGCCGGTACCCGAAGTTGGGCGACGAAGTGAGGGTCGCGCGCTTGGCGGAGGCGAACTTCATCCAGAGCAGGGCGCGGCGCACGAAGAGATCCGTCGGCATCAGGTACTGGCGCGCGCCCGCGTACATGATCATCAGGTGGAAGCCGATCAGGCCCATGTCGTGCGTGAGCGGCATCCAGCTGAGCGACACGTCCTCCTCGCTGAACTGCGCCGCCTGCTGCGCGCCGTCGGCGTTGTGCAGGATGTTGCCGTGCGTGAGCACGACGCCCTTCGGTTCGCTGGTCGAACCCGAGGAAAACTGGATGAACGCCACGTCGTCCGCCGCGAGCTTCGCGGGCGTTCCCTCGCGCGAGATGTCGTCGAGCTGGTCGACGACGAACGAGCGGGCCTCGAGCGCCCGCCACGCGTTGCCGTCGCCGAGGCCGGCGGCGAACGTCGCCAGCCGCTCGCGCAGCTTGCGGTCGGTGTAGAGAAACGGCGTGCCGAGCTGGCGCGCGATGCGCAGCAGCTTGTGCTTGTGCTCGTCGCTGATGCCCACCGCGACCGGCACCGGCACGATGCCGCCGTAGAGGCAGGCCCAGAACGCGTCGATGAACTGCTCGTTGCTCGCGACGTGCAGGATCAGCTTGTCGCCGGGCCGCGCCCCGAGCTTCTGCAGGTGGTGAAGGATGCCGAGCGCGCGTCGGCGCAGGTCCGACAGCCGGAGCGACTTCTCCGCGTTCTCGCCCTCGAGGTAGCCGATGGCGCCCTGTCCGCGGCTGCGGTCGTCGAGCATCTGGGGAAGCGTCTGGTACTTGATCATCGCTGGGGACCCGGCCATGCGTCGTTCAGTCCGCGATTGTCCCAGAATTGAAGAGGGGGGTGCACGGGACGAAAATGCCCGGGTGTCCCGCGTACTCGTGCTGCACGCCCGACTGCCCGAGGGGCCGGCGTCGCCGGCGCTCGAGGGACTGCTCGCGCGCCTGCCCTACGGGAAGCGGCTCGAGCTCGAGAGCCGCGACGAGGCGGGTCGCCACGCGGGACTCGCGGGGCTCTGGATCGCCCTCGAGGCCGCCGCTCGCGTGCGCGGCGAGGTCGTGTCCGCCGGGTCGCTGCGCTTTCCGCAGGCGGGCCGGCCTCACCTCGCGGGTGGCCCTTCGTTCAGCATCACGCACGGCGACACGCGCGTCGCCGCCGCCGTGAGCGACGCGACCCTCCTCGGCCTCGATCTGGAAGAATTCGATCCGGCCAGCTGCGCGGAGCGGCGACGCCTGGAGCGCTGGACGGCCACCGAGGCCACGCTCAAGGCCGCGGGCCGCGGCCTGCGGGATGCGGGCTCGGTGGCGCTGGACGAGGGGCTCACAGCCGCGACGCTCGCGTGTGACGTCTACGCTCTCGTCCCGGTGCCGCTCGGGCCGACGGTCGTCGCGAGCCTCGCCTCGCGCGCCCGCTTCGACACCCTCGAGGTCGAGGAGGTCTGCCTGCCGGTCTAGCGCCGGGCGGCGAGGGCGTTGCGCGCTTCGGCCGCCAGCGCCTGCAGCTTCCCGGCCATCTCGATCTGCAACTTCGCCAGCGTGTCGGCGCTCAGCACCCGAGGGACGCGGACCGGCTCGCCATAGGCGACGACGACCCGGCTGAACGGCACCGGCAATTCGAACTGGTCCCAGGTGCGGAATCGCCACGTGCGCGAGGCCGCCACGCTGACCGGCAGGATCGGCTTGCCGGTCAGTTGCGCGAGCAGCACCGCACCCGGCTTGAACTCGTGCAGCGGGCCCCGGGGTCCGTCCGGCGTGATCGCCGGGGAGATCTCCTGGCGCGTGATCGTCTCGTAGAAGTCGCGCAGCGCCCGCGCGCCGGTGCTGGTCGACGAGCCGCGGATCACGTGCCCGCCGATCTTCTGCACCAGCATCGCGGGCGCCGTGCCATCCACGGACGGACTGATCAGGAAGCCGAGCTTCAGGCCCTCGCTGCGCAGGTCGAGGAGGGCGCGCACGCCGAACAGCATGTGCTGGTGCCAGTACGCGGGGATGATCGAGCGGTGTTCCCGCACCGCGTGGCGCGCCCGCTCGAGGCCGACGGGGTCCTGCATCCGGCAGGCAGCCCAGAAGAAGCGCCCGATCCAGTAACCGAGCGTGACCGCGACCCGGTACATGAGCAAGCGGCCGCGAGTCAGGCGTCGCCTGCCGCGCGTCACCTTGCGGTAGAGCGTGTTGCGCAGTTCCTGGTGCTCCGGCTTCTCGTCGCGGCTGTCGGTCATCTCATCGTCTCTGGTGCGCCCGGCCGCCCGCGGCCCGCTGCAGCCCGAGCGTCTATACTAGCGTCCCGACCAATGGAGTCCGACCCTTGACAGCAGCGCAGGCCGCCGGAACGGCGCGGACGCCCGATGTTTCCGTCGTCATCCCGGTGTGCAACGAGCAGGAGAACGTCGAACCGCTGGCGCGCGAGATCCACGCCGCCCTCACCGGTCGCTACGACTTCGAGACGATTTTCGTCGACGACGGCAGCACCGACGGGACGGCCCGCGCGGTGCAGGATGCCGGTGCGGCCGGGATGCCGGAGGTCCGCCTGATCCGGCACGCGGTGCGCTCCGGCCAGAGCGCGGCGGTTGCGACCGGCGTGCGGCAGGCCCGCGCGTCCTGGATCGCAACGCTCGACGGCGACGGCCAGAACGACCCCGCCGACATCCCGAAGTTGCTCGACGCGGCGCACCGGCCGGGCTCCGGTCGGCTGCGGCTCGTGATGGGCAATCGCACGACGCGGCGCGACACCTGGCTGCGCCGCCTGTCGTCGCGGGTCGCGAACGGCGTGCGCGGTGGCCTGCTCGATGACGGCACGCCCGACACCGGCTGCGGCATCAAGGTCTTCGACCGCGCCGTGTTCATGGACATGCCGCGCTTCGACCACATGCACCGCTTCATGCCGGCGCTGTTCCAGCGCGAGGGCTACGAGGTCGTGTCGGTGCCCGTCAATCATCGCGAGCGCACGCGCGGCAAGTCGAAGTACGGGCTGCACAACCGCCTCTGGGTCGGCATCGTCGACCTCTTCGGCGTGATGTGGCTCATACGCCGGGCATCGCCCCGCGTGCCGCTGCGCGAGGAGTCCTGATTGAACGGGGTCACGGTCGCCGCGGCCCCGTCGCTCATCGACCGTCTGCTGCGGCCCGGACGCGATTCGAGCCGCGACGTCGCTCTCGACCTCGCCGGGCTGCTCGTCCTCGGGCTCGTCTTCATCGGCGCAGGACTCGGCCTGCGCGACCCCTGGCCGCCCGACGAGCCGCGCTTCGCGCTGGTCGCACAGGACATGCTGCGCAGCGGCGACTGGCTGATTCCGCGCGTCGGCGGCGACCTCTACCCCGACAAGCCGCCGCTCTTCTTCTGGCTCGCTGCGGCCGCGACGGCCGTCACCGGCTCGCTGCGCATCGGTTTCCTGCTGCCCTCGCTGTGCGCCGGCCTCGGCACGCTCCTGCTCGCCTACGATCTCGTGCGCCGCGCGCGAGGCCGCGAGGCCGGGCTCGCGGCGGCGTTCGTGCTGCTGCTCACGTTCCAGTTCGTGTGGCAGGCGCGGCAGGCGCAGATCGACGCCACGCTGTGCTTCTTCACGACCCTGAGCCTCTATGGACTGCTGCGGCACCTGTGCCTCGGTCCGTCGCGCGGCTGGTTCCTGCTCGGCTGCGCCGCGGCCGGACTCGGGGTGATCACCAAGGGCGTCGGATTCCTGCCGCTCCTCGTGCTGCTGCCGTATGCGCTGCTCGCGCGGCGCGGCTGGCCCGCCGCGGTGCCGCGCGTCGGATCGCTCGGCGCCGCGGGCCTCGCATCGATGCTGATCGCGATCGGCGCATGGTTCGTGCCGATGATCATCGCGACCTCCGCCGGCGGCGAATTGCTCGACTACCGCAACGAGATCCTGTTCCGGCAGACGGTGACGCGCTATGCCGAGGCCTGGCATCACCACGCCCCCCTGTACTACTACTTCGTCGAAATCATCCCGATCTTCTGGCTGCCGCTCATCGCGCTCGTGCCCTGGCTCTGGCCGCGCTGGCGCGCCGCGCTCCGGAGCCGGGACCTGCTCACGGCGCTGCTGCTGGCGTGGGTCGCGATCGTCGTGCTGTTTTTCACGGCGAGCACGGGGAAACGCAGCCTTTACGTCCTGCCCGCCGTCCCGGCGCTCGCCATGGCGGCCGGTCCCTGGCTGCCGGAACTGCTGCGTGCGCGGGGTCCGCGGCGCGTGGCCTTCGGGCTCGGGTGCGCAATCACCGGGGTGGCGGCGCTCGCGGCGATCTACCTGGGCCTCGACGCGCACCGCGTGGAGCGCATCGTCCGCTCGTTCGGGATCCAGCCGGTCCTGCCGCTCGCCCTGGTGGCCGCCTGCGCGGCGGCGTCGCTCGTGCTGTTCCGCGTGCGCGACGGCTGGCTCGCGTATGCCGGTGTGCTCGGCACGGTGCTCGCCCTCACCGGCACGCTGGTCTACCCACAGATCGATGCCGTCCGCTCCGGGCGGGCCTTCACGGACCGTGTCGAGCAGGCGGCGGCGGGCCATGCGGAGCTGGCGCTGGTCGGCGCCAAGGAGCAGTACCTGCTCCAGCTGCGGCGACCGAGCTTCAACTTCGGGCACGCACGCTGGCGGGAGCGGGAGAGCGAAGCCGCCGACGCCGCGGCCTGGCTGGCGGCCGACCCGAACCGGGCGCTGGTCGTCGAGCAGCGGGCGAGAGACCTCTGCTTTGCACGCAACCCAGCCGTCGACCTCGGCAGGGCGAATCGCGAGCACTGGTATCTCGTCACCGGAGCGCCCGACCCGAAGTGCGTCGAAGCCGGCGACCGCTCGCGGGCCCGCTTGTATGCGCCGCCAGTTCGCGGTTTAAATACAGGGAGTTAGCTTGCATTCCTGACGAGCTATGTCAGAATGCGCCGCAACTGCTCGCAGCACAAGCAGTCTGAACTGTGGACCAGGTCCGTGACGCGGACCGCGGCGCTGCGAGACTGAGCCCACACGACCGGGGGACCGAGAAAGCGCGATGGGCATTGCCGATCCCGAAGGCAGCGATGGGCCGGAAGGCGCAGACTTCCTGGCCACGCAAGCAGTCTTCGGCAGCGGCAATCGACCGGCGGTGGGCCTCGACGTGCTCGCCACCAAGGTCGCCGTGGACTTCCAGGGCCTGACCAGCGAGACCGGCGACAGCTGCATCCGGCGCAATCTCGAGGCGCTGCGCGAGGCCGCCGGCGTCGACGCGCTCTGCATCGCGCTCTTCGATCCCGACCGCACGATCATCGAACGCGTCGCCGGCGCGACCGGCCTGCTGGCGCCCTTCGATCCGCAGGTGATGAAGGGCGACGCGCTCGAGCGCCTGCCGTACCTCGCGCAGGGGCTGGGTCACCTGCGCATCGTCGAAATCCGCGACACACACACTCCGCGCCGCGAGCTCGCGACGGACGCCGCGCGCTTCGCCGGGCTCGGCATCCGCTCGGTGCTCGCCTGCGGGCTCGCCCTCGAAGGCCGGGTCCACGGGTTCATGGCGCTCTGCTCCACGCAGCCGCGCCAGGGCTGGGACGCCAATCTGCACCTGCTCTTGAAGCTGGTCGGCTCGAGCTTCGCCACGGGCCTCGAACGGCTGCGCGTCGAGCGCCATCTCGGCAAGCTCGAGGAGCGCAACGCGCTCTCGCTCCCCTCCGCGAACGACGGGCTGTGGGATTTCGACGTCGAGAACAACACGGTCTATTTCTCGCCGCGCTGGCGCCGGATGCTCGGCTTCGACGAGCACGACCCGAACGTCGCGCCCGAATGGCGCCGTCTCGTTCATCCTGACGACATGGCGCGCGTGCAGGCCCTGATCCGCGACCACATCGCGGGCAAGGTCCCGATGTTCCAGAGCGTCCATCGCATGCGGCATTGCAGCGGCGAATGGCGCTGGGTGGTGAGCCGCGCCAAGGCGCGCGTCGACCCGACCGGCCGGCTGCGCCGCCTGGTGGGCGTCGAGTTCGACATCACCGAGCGCAAGCTCTACGAGGACGCGCTCTTCAAGGAGAAGGAGAGCGCGCAGATCACCCTGCAGTCGATCGGCGACGGCGTGATCACCACCGACCACCACCTGGTGATCGAGTACCTCAACCCGGTCGCCGAGGATCTCACCGGCTGGCGCTTCGAGGAGGCGCAGGGCAAGCACATCGACGACATCTTCCGCGGCTTCCACGAGGAGACCTGCGAGCCGCTCGAGAACCCGCTGTCGGTGGCGATCCGCCGCAGCCGCGCGATCAAGTCGGTGCGGCCGACGCTGCTGATCAAGCGCGACGGCAACGAGATGTACATCGAGAGCACGGCATCGCCCATCCGCGACGGCTCGGGCGCGATCTCGGGCGGCGTGCTGGTGTTCCACGACGTGAGCGAGAGCCGCGAACTGAACCGCAAGCTCTCCTACCACGCGAGCCACGACATCCTCACCGGCCTCGTCAACCGGCGCGAGTTCGAGGCGCGGCTCGAGCGGTCGCTCAGGAGCGCGCGGGCGCGCGAGACCTCCTACGCGCTGTGCCACCTCGACGTGGACCAGTTCAAGATCATCAACGACACCTGCGGCCACAGCGCCGGCGACGCGCTGCTCGGGCAGGTGGGCGCGCTGCTCAAGACCAAGATCCGCTGGCGCGACACGCTGGCGCGCCTCGGCGGCGACGAATTCGGCATCCTCCTCGAGAGCTGCTCGCTCGACGAGGCGCTGCGCATGGCGGACGGGCTGCGCGAGACGATCCGCGGCTACAAGTTCGTGTGGGAGGAGCGCACCTTCCGGCTCGGCTGCAGCGTGGGCGTGGTGCCGATCACGGGCGACAGTGAGGACGTCGCGGCGCTGCTCTCGGCGGCCGACAGCGCCTGCGCGGCGGCCAAGGAAGCCGGACGCAACCGCGTCTACAGCTTCCAGGAGAACGACATCGACCTGATGCGCCGCCGCCGCGAGATGCAGTGGGCGGCGCGCATCAACAACGCGCTCGAGGAATCGCGCTTCGAGCTCTACCGCATGACGATCCAGCCGCTGCAGAAGGCGGATCCCGGCGCACACTACGAGCTGCTGCTCCGGATGCGGGACGAGGCGGGCAAGATCGTCTCGCCGGACAACTTCATCAACGCCGCCGAGCGCTACGGCATCACGCCCGCCATCGACCGCTGGGTGATCGAGAACGCGCTGCGCTGGCTCGTCTCCGAGGCCGACGAGCGCGAGCGGCTCGCGCTCTGCTCGATCAACCTGTCGGGCCAGAGCCTCGGCGACGACAAGTTCCTGCCGTTCGTGATCGACCAGTTCCACAGGAGCGGCATCGACGCCACGAAGATCTGCTTCGAGATCACCGAGACCGCGGCCATCGCCAGCTTCTCGCAGGCGAATCGCTTCATCCAGGCGCTGAAGGAACTCGGCTGCAAGTTCGCGCTCGACGACTTCGGCACCGGCCTGTCGTCCTTCGGCTACCTCAAGCACTTCCCGGTCGATTTCCTGAAGATCGACGGCAGCTTCGTCAAGGAGATCCTGCACGACCCGATCGACCGCGAGATGGTGCGCTCGATCAACGAGATCGGGCACCTGACGGGCAAGCTCACCATCGCCGAGTTCGCGGAGAACGCCGAGATCATCAACATGCTGCGCAGCATCGGCGTGGACTACGCGCAGGGCTACGGGATCGCTTCGCCGCAGCGGATCATGAAGGTGGCGGCGAACGGGTGATCATCGGCTTCGGGTGGCGCTTTCCGGTTGCAGGGGGCATTCCGGGGACACGCCGTGAATACCTCCCTGTAGGCTCGCGCGCCGCGTCCCTGCGGCGCGACGGTCCCCGCAATGCCCCCTGCAACCGGAAAGCAAAACCGCGCCGCTTCCGACGCCGGGTGGTTCGAGTTGCGATCGTGGCCGTTACTTGCGCCGTGCGAGCCGAATCCCGCGTCACTGCTCCGTGACGTGACTACGGTCTCGAGCGGGATTCGGGTCGCTCAGGCGCCGCGCGTCGGAGGCGTCTTCCGGGTCATTTCCAGCGAGCATATCTTCTTCGCGAGTCGGAAATGACCCGGAAGACGCCTCCTGACCCGCCGCGCTCTGAGCAACTACGACCCGAACTCGAACCGCATCGACAAGTCGACCGCCCGTACGTGCTTCGTCAGCGAGCCGACGGAAACGAAGTCGACGCCGGTCTCCGCGATCGCACGCAGCGTCTCGAACGTGACGCTGCCCGAGGCCTCGAGCTTCATTGTTCCCCGTGCGTGGGCCCGGTTCAGCGCGACGGCCGCGCGCAGGTCGTCGAGGCTGAACTCGTCGAGCAGGGCCATGTCGGCGCCGGCGTCGAGCGCCTGACGCAGTTCGTCGAGCGTTTCGACCTCGACCTCGACGGGCACCGTCGTCCCGGCGGCGCGGGCCGCCGCGACCGCCGCCGCGATCGAGCCCGCCGCCATGATGTGGTTCTCCTTGACGAGGATTCCGTCGTAGAGGCCCATGCGGTGATTGCTGCCGCCCCCGCAGCGCACGGCGTATTTCTGCGCGCGCCGCAGGCCCGGGAGGGTCTTGCGCGTGTCGAGGATGCGGCACGGGAGGCCAGCGAGGAGTTCGGCGTAGCGGCGCGCGGTGGTCGCCGTGCCGGACAGCGTCTGCAGGAAGTTGAGGGCCGTCCGTTCGCCGGTGAGCAGGGCGCGGGCCGGACCGCTCAGCCGGCAAAGAAGCTGGTCGGGTGCGACCGAGGCGCCCTCCGCGACCTGCCAGGTGACGGTCACCTCGGGATCGATCTGCCGGAAGACCGCGTCGAACCAAGGCTGGCCGCAGATGACCGCGGCCTCGCGGCTGATGACGGTTGCGCGCCCCGACCGGGCCGGCGGGACGAGGGCCGCGGTCAGGTCGCCGCTGCCGACGTCCTCCTCGAGCGCCCGGGCAACCTGCGTCTCGAGGTCCGGCGGCAGGGCGACGGTCATCGCCGCGTCAGAAGGGCAGGCCGTGCGTCGCCGATCCCATGCTGAGCAGCATCGGGATCGAGAGTACGAAGTTCGTCCGCGACGCGTAGAGCGCCGTCTTGCGGGCGGCCGCTTTCTCGTCGTCCGTCGCCGGCACGAGGCCCAGCACCTTCTTCTGGTTCGGCCAGATGAAGACCCAGACGTTGAACAGCATGATCGTGCCCATCCAGGCGCCGAGCCCGATGATCAGCTGGTAATAGTTGGTGGGGTCGGAGCCCATGCCGAGCGCGAAGGCGCCGCCGAAATTGCCGGCGCGGAGCAGGTACCACGCGCCTGTCAGCCACGTGGCGAGCGCGGCCCAGCGGAACCACAGGAGTGCGCGCGGTGCGACGTACTTCGTGATGCCGGCGCCGCCCGGACCGCCTTTGTCAGACGCCGCGGCCGCGAGCGCCGGGATCTGCACCACGTTGAAGTACCAGAGCAGGCCGATCCACATCACGCCCGAGAGAATGTGGAACCAGCGGGCGAGGCCGAGTTCCATGAAGCCGGTCGGCGCGATCAGGAAGGTCAGGACCAGCGCGACGACGAATCCGGTCGTGAGCGCGCCGCGAACCGTGTTCAAGGGGTTCATGCAGTCATCCTCCGCGAGTGAAATCTGCTTTGCCGGCAGGGACTTAGCCTGGTGGCGGGCCGGACTCGAAGGGTTTGAAGAATAGGCGAGGGATCCCCATAATTCAACGCCCTTTGCTCGAGCCCTGCCGATGGTCAAGACCGGTCCCGCCTCGCCCTGCGTCAGCGTTTGCGTCCTCGACGCCGACCGCTGCTGCACCGGCTGCGGCCGGACGCTGGACGAGATCGCGCGCTGGGGCGGCATGAGCGCCGTGGAACAGTGGGCCGTGATCGCACGGCTCGAACGATTGCGCGCCGCCGAGGCGCCCCTGATGGCGGTCGCCGCCCGTGCGGCCGGGAGGTGAGTACCGTGGACGTGACCCAGAGAATCCAGGAACAGTTGAAGTCGAATCCGGTCGTGCTCTACATGAAGGGCACGCCGGACTTCCCGCAGTGCGGTTTCTCGGCGTCTGCCGTGCGCACGCTCGAGGCCTGCGGTGCGAAGTTCGCCTACGTCAACATCTTCGAGGATCCGGAACTGCGCGATGCCCTGAAGCGCTACTCGAACTGGCCGACCTACCCGCAGCTGTATGTCAATGGCGAACTGCTGGGCGGATCGGACATCCTCACCGAGATGTACCAGAAGGGCGAACTGCAGCAGGTGCTGGCGGAAGCCGGGGCGACCTCAAACGCCTGACGGCGGTTCGGCGAGTTCCGGCGCTCGCTCGAGCGCCTCCTCGTACATGAAGCGGAAGCGGTTGCAGACGATGCAGAAGAGCGCGGCGGTGCGCTCGGCGTCGTAGATCGCCGAGTGCGCTGCGCCCGGATCCCAGCTGAGCCCGGCGGCGGTCACCGCGCGCGAGAGTACCGTCTGGCCGAGCGCGACGCCGCCGAGCGTCGCCGTGTCGAAGCTCGAGAACGGGTGGAACGGATTGCGCTTGAGGTCGGTGCGGGCCACGGCGGCGTTGAGAAACCCGAGGTCGAACGACGCGTTGTGGCCCACGAGGACCGCGCGCGTGCAGCCGGTGTCGCGCACGGCCTTGCGGATCTCGCGGAAGAGCTGGGTCAGCGCTTCCTTCTCGGGCATGGCCGGACGCAAGGGATGGTGCGGATCGATGCCGTTCACGGCGAGCGACGCGGGGTCGATGCGCGACCCGTGGAACGGCTGCACGTGATAGCGGAAATTCGCGCCCGGGCGCAGTTCGCCCATCGGCGTCATCTCGATGATCACCGCGGCGATCTCGAGCAGCGCGTCGGTGTTCGCGTTGAAGCCGCCCGTCTCGACGTCCACGGCGACCGGCAGGAAGCCGCGGAAGCGGGACGCGATGCCGATCTCCTCCAGTTCGCCGCTCACGCGCCCACCACCCGCCACGCGACCTGCGCGCCGCCGCGCAGGGGTACCAACTCGTCGGCGCCGTAGGAATAGGATTCGGGCACGGTCCAGGGCTCGCGGCGCAGCGTGACGTGCGCCGCATTGCGCGGCAGCCCGTAGAAATCCGCGCCGCGCTCGGCCGCGAACGCTTCCAGGCGATCGAGGCGCCCGGCCTGCTCGAAGGCCTCCGCGTACAGCTCGAGCGCCGCGTGCGCCGAAAAGATCCCCGCGCAGCCGCAGGGCGCCTCTTTCGTGTGGCGCGCGTGCGGCGCGCTGTCGGTGCCGAGGAAGAAGCGCGGGTCGTCGCTGGTGGCGGCCGCGAGCAGCGCGTCGCGGTCGCGCTCGCGCTTCAGCACCGGCAGGCAGTAGTGGTGCGGACGCACGCCGCCGTCGAAGAGCGCATTGCGATTCATGAGCAGGTGCTGCGGCGTGAGGGTCGCCGCGACGCCCGGGCGCGCGGTGCGCACGAATTCGGCCGCGACCGCCGTCGTGATGTGCTCGAAGACGACCTTGAGCTGCGGCACGCGCTCGACCACGCGCGACAGCACACGGTCGATGAACACGGGCTCGCGATCGAAAACATCGACGGTGGAGTCCGTCACTTCGCCGTGCACCTGCAGCACGAGTCCGTGCTCGGCCAGGGCCTCGAGGGCGGGCCAGGTGTTTTCGATGGACGTGACACCGGCATCGGAATGCGTCGTGGCGCCGGCCGGGTAGAGCTTGGCGCCGAGCACGAAGCCGCTCTCACGCGCGCGCCGGATTTCCTCGGCGGGCGTGCGGTCCGTGAGGTAGAGCGTCATGAGCGGCTCGAAGCGCATCCCGTCCGGCACCGCGGCGAGAATCCGGGCGCGGTACTCGGCGAGCGCCCGCGTCGTCGTCATCGGCGGCCTGAGATTCGGCATCACCAGCGCGCGGGCGAAGCGGGCCGCCGTAAACGGCAGGACGGCCGCCATGTGCGCGCCGTCGCGCAGGTGCAGGTGCCAGTCGTCGGGGCGCCGCAGCGCGAGCGTGGTCATGCCGGCCGGCCGAGCTGCGACAGGAAGGCGCCGTCGCGCAGCAGGTGCTGCGCGAAGCGCACGCCGAACCCGGTGAACTCGGTCGGCACGTGGCCGAGGCCGCCCTTGTGCTCGGCGGCGGCGAGATCGACGTGCACCCACGGCACCCCGGCCGCGACGAATCGTCCGAGGAAGCGGGCGGCGAGGATGTGGTCGCCCTTCGAGTCGGGCGTGCACTGCATCACGTCGGCCACCGGGCTCTCGAGTTCCGTGTCGAAGTCCTCGTCCATCGGGAAGCACCAGACGCGCTCGCCGCTCGCGCGGCCGACGTCCTGGAGGCGCGCGTGCAGGTCGGGGCGGTTGGTGAACGCGCCGCTGTAGCGGTCGGTGAGCGCATTCACGCAGGCGCCGGTGAGCGTCGCGAAATCGAGCAGCAGCGCCGGCCGCTCGCGTGAGGCGAGCGCGAGCGTGTCGGCCAGCACCATGCGGCCCTCGGCGTCGCTGTGCACGACCTGGATCGACACGCCGTTCGACGCCCGGACCACGTCCTGCGGACGATAGGCGCGCGGGCCGATCTGGTTCTCGGTGAGCGCGAGCCAGCAGTCCACGTCCACGTCGAGTGCGCTCCGCGCACACGCGAGCAGCGTGCCGACGGCCACCGCGCTGCCCTGCATGTCACCGTGCATCAGGTACATGCCCTTGTGGGTCTTGAGGTTCACGCCGCCGGTGTCGAAGCAGATGCCCTTGCCGACGAGCGCGATGCGCGGCCGGGTGCGGCGGCCCGGCGCGCGGTAGCCGAGTCGCACGATGCCGGCGCCGCGGTGGGCGTTCGCCCGCGACACGGCCAGAAACGCACCCGCGCCGAGGCGCCGCAGGGCGCGTTCGTCGTGGAAGTGAAAAGACCAGCCCTCGCGTCGCGCCAGGGCCTGCAACGCGCGGCGGTAGCTCACGCAGTCGAGCTCGTTCGGCGGCAGCGTGGTGAGCCAGCGCGCGAGGTGATTGCCGGCGGCGGTCGCGATGCTGGCGGCGAAGTCCCCGCCGCGGGCGCCGGATACCACGATCTCCCGCAGGTCGCAGGCCGGCGGGACCTTCGACTTGCGGGTCGGCATCGGCGCGGCCGCCGCGAGCGCCGCGCTCACCAGTGCTTCGCGCCAGTCCGTGGCATCCGTCGCCGCGGGCGTGGCGGCGTGGACCTGCAGCAGCTTCACGCCCGGCTGCAGGACTTCCTTCACGAGTTTGCGTGCCAGGTCGAGCCGCTCGAATCCGCTGCGGCCCGGCTTCGCGAAGCCGACGACGGCGAGCGTGTGACGGGAGTTCGGCAGGCGCGCGACGAGCGTCGGCGACCCGGGTTGCCTCTTCGCGCTCCGGTAAAGTGTGCGCCACAGCTCGGCGTCGGGCAGTGACGCGATCGCGTGCTCCGGATTTCCGGCGTCGAGCAGCAGGACCGCGCCGTCGGCGCGCGACAGCACAGCCGCATCGGGTGCGCCGCTGCGGCCGCGGACTTCGATGCTCAGGTCCGGTGGAAGTAGTCGTGACACGGGGTTGCCTTGACCCTGCGATAGGCAGCGCTGATCATTGCGCGTCGGCATGCTAGCAGGGCATGCGGGGCAAATCATTACTGCAGGCGCGCACCATGTTCGAAGCCTCGGGAATCGACGACGCCGACCCGGTCGAGACGCGCGAGTGGCTCGAGTCCATCGATTCGGTGCTGCGCGTGCACGGCGCCGAGCGCGCGCACTACCTGCTCGAGCGGCTCATCGACTACACGCGGCGCTCGGGCGCCTACCTGCCGTTCCGCCCCAACACCGCCTACGTCAACAGCATCGCCACCACGCAGGAGCGGGAATACCCGGGCGACCGTGCGCTCGAGAAGCGCATCAAGGCCTACATCCGCTGGAACGCGATGGCGATGGTGGTGCAGGCCAACCGGCAGAGTTCCGAATACGGCGGCCACATCGCGAGCTACGCCTCGGCCGCCACCCTGTACGAGGTGGGGTTCAACCATTTCTGGCGCGCGCCGAGCGAGAGCCATCCCGGCGACATGGTGTTCATCCAGGGCCATTCGTCGCCGGGAATCTACGCGCGCGCCTTCCTCGAGGGCCGTCTCACGGAAGACCACCTCAGGCGCTTCCGCGAGGAGGTGGGCGGCGGCGGGCTTTCCTCGTATCCGCACCCGTGGCTGATGCCCGACTTCTGGCAGTTTCCCACCGTGTCCATGGGCCTCGGCCCGATGATGGCGATCTACCAGGCGCGCTTCATCCGCTACCTCGAGCATCGCGGCATCATCCCGTCGAGCGACCGCAAGGTGTGGGCGTTCCTCGGCGACGGCGAGATGGACGAGCCCGAATCGCTCGGCGCGATCACGATGCCGGTGCGCGAGGGTCTCGACAACCTCGTGTTCGTGATCAACTGCAACCTGCAGCGCCTCGATGGGCCGGTGCGCGGCAACGGCAAGATCATCCAGGAGCTCGAGGCGGCGTTCCTCG
>CAZRKS010000016.1:0-7733 GCA_964600315.1 uncultured Steroidobacteraceae bacterium
TGGCGCTTCGGCCCGAACACCGACCACTGCGCCATCTTCTCGCCGGCGAAGATCATGCCGGCGACGTCGAAGAGATCGATCACCAGCAGGCCGCGCTGCGTGAGCAGCAGGTAGTTGACGTGCACCTGGTCGCCGGTGCCGGTCGGCAGCAGCACGTTGCGCAGTTCGTCGAATGCCACTGACGAGATGACGTTGTCGATCGCGCGGCGGGCCCGCCTCTGTCGCAGCAGGTCGCGCGCATAGTAGGCAGCGGCGCCGAGCGCGCCGACGCCGAAGACCACCCACAGCCACAGCGGCAGACCGAGGAACAGGATCACGCGCTTCCTCCGAGCACGGCCCGCAGGTCGTCGAGGCGCGGACCGATCCCGGTCTGCACCGACGGCAGCGCAAGGAGTGCTGCGAGCGCCGGCGGAACGGGCACCTCGGTGCCGATCAGGGGCTCGACGATGTCGTTGAACTTGGCGGGATGCGCGGTCGCCACCAGCACCCACCGCTCGCTCGACCGACGCGCGCCGAGCCTCTCGTAGACGCAGGCCGCGGTCGCAGTGTGCGGACACCACGTCTGCCCGAGCCGGCCATGGTCGCGACGGATCGCCGCGCGGATCTCGTCGTCGCTCACCGACTGCGCGCTCAGCCGGCCGCGCAGTCCGGGCCAGTCCGGGAACAGCCAGCGCAGCCGCTCCATGTTGCTCGGGTTGCCGACGTCCATGGCGGAGGCGAGCGTCGCGACGCTCGGCCGCGGCCGCCACTCCCCCGTCCGCAGGAAGTCCGGCACGGTGAGGTTCGCGTTCGAGGCGAGCGCGATTTCGCCGATCGGCAACCCGATCTCGCGCGCCCACACGCAGGCGAGCGCGTTGCCGAGGTTGCCGGTCGGGATGATGAAATTCGGCGCGCGTCCGTCGCTGCGCTGCAACTCCAGGCTCGCCTTTGCGTAGTAGACCATCTGCGGCAGCAGCCGGCCCACGTTGATGCTGTTCGCCGAGGACAGCAGCAACTCGCGGCTCAGGGCGGGGTCGACGAAGGCTTCCTTGACCATGCGCTGGCAGTCGTCGAACGTGCCGTCCACCGCGAGCGTGCGGACGTTGCGACCCCAGCAGGCGAGCTGCTTCTCCTGGCGCGCGGAGACGAGCCCGCGCGGATAGAGCACGACGACGTCGACCCAGGGCCGGTCGTAGAAGGCGGCCGCCACGGCACCGCCCGTGTCGCCCGAGGTGGCGACGAGGATCGTGAGCCGGCGCGGATCGGCGCGCGGGACACGCTCGAGCGTCGCGGCGAGAAAGCGCGCACCGAAATCCTTGAAGGCCGCCGTCGGCCCGTGGAACAACTCGAGCACGGCGAGCGGTCCCGCCGCACCCGGTACGTCGACCACCGGCGCCGGGAATGAGAACGCGTCGGCAGTCACGGCGGGCAGCAATCCCGCCATGACGTCCCCGGCCGCGAACGGCGCGAGCAGCCTTGCGGCGAGCTCGGGCAGCGATTGCTCGGCGGACAGCGCCGCCACGTCGACGCGCGGCAGCCGAACGGGGACGTAGAGCCCGCCGTCGGGCGCGAGCCCGCGCGCGATCGCAGCGCCGAGACCGAGCCGATGTGCGCCGTCCCGGGTGCTCTGGAACTGCATCAGTCGCCCACCACGCGCGCGCCCTCGCGGTCCATGGCCGACACCCAGCTGTCCGTCTCGAGGCCGTGCGCGCGGAACGCCGCGACCATGCCCGCTCGGACTTCCTCCGCGTCGCGCTCCTCGGCCCAGGCGAACACCGTGGGACCCGCCCCGGAGATCGAGCAGCCGAGCGCGTTAGCCGCGAGCGCCGCCGCCTTCACGTCGGCAAATCCCGGGATCAGCACCTGGCGCTGCGGCTCGATCACCACGTCGAGCAGCGACTCGCGGATCAGCGCGAGGTCGCTCGTGTAGCAGCCCGCGAGAAATCCCGCCAGGTTCGCCTGTTGCCAGATGACGTCGGAGAGGTCCACGGTCTTGCGCAGGATCGCCCGCGCCTCGCGCGTGCCGAGCATCATGTGCGGGTGCACCAGCACGCAGCGTACGCACTCCGGCACCGGCACCTGCTTCACGTGCGGGTTGTCGATGCCGACCGTCAGCACGAGCCCGCCGAAGAGTGACGGCGCGATGTTGTCGACGTGCACGGAGCCGCTCGCGACCGCCTCGCCCTGCATCGCGAACTTGAGGAGCCGCGTGCGATCGAGCGGCTCCTCGACCAGCGCGGCCGTGGCCACGACGGCCGCGACGGCTGACGCCGCGGAGCCGCCCAGCCCGGAGCCGAGCGGGATACCCTTCTCGATCTCGAGTTCAAATCCGTACGGCAGGCCGAGCTCGCGCTGCAGCGCGAGCGCCGCCATGCCGGCGGTGTTCTTCTCGGCCGCGAGCGGCAGGTCGCTCACCGTGCCCGTGATCGAGCGGATCGCGACGCCCGGCTCGGCACGGCGCAAGGCACGCACGCGGTCGCCGAGCGCGGCGACGCTCAGCCCGAGGATGTCGAAGCCGACCGCGACGTTGCCCACGCTCGCCGGCGCGAAGGCGGTGGCCGCAGTGCGCGCAGCGCTCAAAGCTTGGCCCCGAGGTAGGCGCAGACGCGCAGCAGGTCGGCGAACACCCCGGCGGCCGTCACCGCCGGTCCGGCCCCGGGCCCCTGCACGATCAGCGGATTCTTGTCGTAGCGCGCAGTCTGGAAGCGCACGATGTTGTCGGTGAGCGCGATGTTCGCAAACGGATGCGAGGCCGGCAGTTCGACCACGCCGACCTTCGCCCGGCCGGCCACGTCCACGGAGCCCACGTAACGCAGCACGTGACTGCGTGCGCGCGCCGCCTGCAGCCGGGCGAGCATCGGCGCGTCGAACTCGGCGAGCCGGTCGAGGAAGTCGTCGATGCCGCACTCGGCGAGCGCCGCCGGCACGAGGCTCTCGACCTCGACATTGGCGAGTTCGAGCCGGAGCCCCATCTCGCGGCCGAGGATGATCAGCTTGCGGGCGACGTCCATGCCGGAAAGGTCGTCGCGCGGGTCGGGCTCGGTGTAGCCGAGCGCCTTCGCCTGCCGCACCACCGACGAGAACGGCTGGCTGCCGTCCCAGGTGTTGAAGAGGTAGGCGAGCGTGCCGGAGAACATTCCCTCGATGCGGCGGATCTCGTCGCCCGTCTCGCGCAGGTCGCGCAGCGTCTGGATGACCGGCAGGCCCGCGCCCACCGTCGCCTCGTACAGGTAGTGCGAGCCCGCCGCACGACGCGCCTCGCGCAGCCGCTCGTAGTACTCGTAGCTCGCGCTGTTCGCCTTCTTGTTCGGCGTGACGATGTGGATGCCTTCGGACAGCCAGTGCGCGTAGCGCTTCGCCACCTCGGCATCCGCGCTGCAGTCGATGATCACGGCGTGCGGGATCTGGTCGGCGTGGACGTGGTCCGCGAAGCGCTCGAGATCGACGGGGCCCTCGCCCGCCGCGTACTCCTCGCGCCAGCGCGCGAGGTCCACCTCGCCCTGCACGAGCCGCATCGTGCTCGATCCGGCGATGCCGCGCACGCGGAGATCGAGCTTGAAGTCGCGGCGCAGGCGCTCCGCCTGCGAGGCGATCTGGTCGAGCAGCGCGCCGCCCACGAGCCCCGGGCCCACGAGCCCGATCGAGACCGTGTGCGCGGAGAGATAGAAGCTCGAGTGCACGGCCCGGAGCGCGCGCGCGCTGCCGCGCCCGTCGATCACCACCGAGATGTTGCGCTCGGAGGCACCCTGTGCGATCGCGCGCACGTTGACGGCGGCCTTGCCGAGGGCGCTGAAGACCTGCGCGGCCACGCCGTGCGCGCCTGCCATGCCGTCGCCCACGACCGCGAGGATGCTGCAGCCGCGGTTGACCTCGACGCTGTGGATCTGCCCTTCGCGCAACTCCGGATCGAACGCGCGACGCACGACGCGCTCGGCACGCTCGGCCTCCGCCTCCGGCACGGCGAAGCAGATCGAGTGCTCGGAACTGCCCTGCGAGATGAGGATCACCGAGATCCCCTCCTCGCGCAGCGCGCCGAACAGCCGGTGCGCGGTGCCCGGCACGCCGATCATGCCGGCGCCCTCGAGGTTGAGCAGCGCAATCTTCTCGACCGTGGTGATGCCCTTGACCAGCGGGCTCGGGGCCGTGCGGTCGTGAATGACCGTGCCCGGCCTGTCCGCCGCGAACGTGTTCCTGATCCAGATCGGGATGCGCTTGGCGACCGCGGGCGCCATGGTCTGCGGGTGGATGACCTTGGCGCCGAAGTACGCGAGCTCCATCGCCTCGTTGTAGGAGAGCGCGTCGATCACCTGCGCCTCGGGCACGAGCCGCGGGTCCGCGCTCAGCACGCCATCGACGTCGGTCCAGATCACGATCTCGCCGGCATCGAGCAGCGAGCCGAAGATGGACGCCGAGAAGTCGCTGCCGTTGCGGCCGAGCGTGGTCTGCAGTCCCTGCGTGTCCGTGGCGATGAAACCGGTGACGACCAGCGTGCCCGTGAAGTCCGGCGCCACCTGATCGTGCAGGTTGGCGCGCGACTGGTCCCAGCGGATCGCCGGGCCGA
The DNA here is from genome assembly GCA_964600315.1 of uncultured Steroidobacteraceae bacterium. GTDB lineage: Bacteria > Pseudomonadota > Gammaproteobacteria > Steroidobacterales > Steroidobacteraceae > RPQJ01. The sequence continues at coordinate 4,541 of CAZRKS010000016.1, forward strand.
GCGGGCCCCACTCGACCAGCAGCACGCGTCGCGCGTCGAGCCACTGCACACGGCCGCTCGAGACACCGCGGCGCCTCAGCAGCCGCTCGAAGATGCGGGTGGACCAGAGTTCCCCGTAGCCGGAGATCAGGTCGCGCAGCGTGGTCGAGGCCGAACGCACCAGGCGCACCGTCTGCAGGATGCCGGTGATGTCGCGGCAGTCCTGGTCGAGTTGGGCGACGAAGTCGTCGTGCAGTTCGCCGTCGAGCAGTTCGCGCGCGATACCGACGTGCCGCTGCCGGAGTTCCGCGATGCGGTCGTCGAGCGACGGGTCCTGGCGCTCGGCGAGGGCGATCAGGGTCAGCAGGGCGTCGGTGACGCCGCGGCAGGCGGAGAGAACCACCGCCTTGCGCGCGGCCGGGTCGGTCTCGATGATCCGCGCGACACGCTGCATGCAGGCGGCGTCGGCGACGCTCGACCCGCCGAATTTATGGACTTTCCAGGCTTCCACGTTCGATAGGCTCACTTGTGGCCGCCCACGCAGGCACGCCGACCGGTCGCGGCGCGACGGGTCAGGCGGGATAAGGACTGGCGGGAGGCTCCTCGGTTACAGTCCGTGGCACTGTATCTTCTTGCAGCGCGGCAGGCAAACTAGCAGGCCATGAACGGACCCGATTCCCCCGGGCTGCACGCGGCGATCCTGGCGGCCGGCGCCTCCACCCGGTTCGGCAGCCCGAAGCAACTGGTGCGGGTCGCCGGGACGCCGGTTCTGCACCAGGCAATTGCGAATGCCGCGCTCGTGGCCGGGCACTCGGTCACGGTGGTCCTCGGGGCGCACGCACGCGAAATCGGTCCGGCCCTGCGGCAGTCGGCGGTGTCGATCATCGTCAACCGCGACTGGTCCGAAGGGCTGGCGAGTTCGATCCGGACCGCGGTGCACGCCGCGCCCGCCGGTTGCGAGGGACTGCTGCTGGTGCTGGCCGACCAGGTGGCCGTGAACGGCGACGACCTGAAACGCCTGCACGCCGCGTGGCGACGCCATCCCGTGCTGATCGCCGCGGCGCTCTACGGCGGCGCGCCGGGGCTCCCGGCGATCTTCCCGCGCTGGACGTTCCCCGACCTGCTCGGACTGCGCGGAGACCGTGATCCACGTCTCGTCATCCGCAGGAACGTGGACCAGGTGGTGCGCGTCCCGATGCAGAATGCGGCCATCGATCTCGACACGCCCGAGGACCTGCTCGAGATCGAGTCGGCGGCGGACAGTCGCGCACCGACCTGACGCGATTTACACTCGCCACCCCACCAGCCCCAGGAGACCGAGGACATGCGTCGATCCGTGCACCGTGCTGCCGTCGTGGGTTCCATCGCCCTTCTCGCTGCGGGCGCGGCCGAGGCCGGCGCGGTGACCGCGCAGTTCGGCGCGGGCGCCTTTGGCCTGCCATGGAATGCCGGCAAGTCGGCGATCCAGGCGAAGTACCCGGGCGGCACCTGGGACACGGACGACAAGGGCCACGAACGCTATTGCGCCCAGAGCACGCAGACGCTGCTCAAGCTGCCGGCCCCGCACCAGACGAAGGAGTTGTGCTTCCTGATCGGCCAGGACAACACGCTCGCCGCGGCCACGGCCGTCATGAACGCATCGCTGCCCACGCTGCTCGCGGTCGGCGGCCGCTGCCGGACGATCTTCGGCGACTTCGACGCGATGGTCCGCGACGACCAGGCGCTGCAGTCGCGCTTCAACGCGCAACTGTGGACGAAGGACGCGCCCTACGTCGTGGTGGTCCGCAGCGAGAACGACTCGGACGGGGCACCCGTCCGCGTGACGTTCACCGTCGCCGACGAGTCCAACCTGTTCACGGAAGGCTCGAAGAAAGTCGACAATCGCCCGGCGGGCAAATAGCTCAGCCCGAGAGGGTCAGGCCACCGGCGGGCGGTTCGCCCGCCGCCGCCTGCGGCGCATCCTCCGTCGGCACGAGCGAGAACGATCGGCGTTCTAGCCAATCGACCAGGGGCCGGAAGGTATCCAGGTCTTCCTGTAGCAGCGCACCCTTCATCTCGTGGAGACCCATGCCGGTCTCGGCCGAGCGGACGTAGGCCTGCGAATCACGCAGCACCGCCGCCACCGGGATGCGCATGCTGTGCAGGAACCGCATCAACGACTGGTAGGCCCGGGTGTAGCGGCGCGCGCGATTCGCGACGATCACCAGCCGCCTTTCCGAGCGATGCACCTTGCCGACCAGCAGCAGGTCGGCGATGCAGCGCGAGGCGGCGTGGATGTCGATCTCGGAAGGCAGCACCGGCACGACGATGGCGCTCGCGTCGCGCACCGTCTCCGGCATCTGCAGCGCGGTCAGCGCCGCGGGCGTATCGACGATCAGGCGCTCCGTACCCGGCGGCGTGCGCAGCGCAAAGGCCCGCGTGACGCCGAGACGCTGCTCGAAGCCGGAAATCCCGTGGATCGAAGGCAGCTCCGGCGGACGGAGCTTGAGCCAGCGCAGGCTGGAACCCTGCGGATCCATGTCCATCAGGGCGACGCGCAAGCCCCGCCATGCGTAGTAGGCTGCCAAGTTGGTGGCCAGCGTAGACTTGCCCGAACCGCCCTTTGGGTTCAGGACCACGATCTTCTGCGGCGGCGCGGAAAGTGGCAGCATCCGATCCGGCTTGTAACCGACCGCACGCGATCAGGCAAGCCGCGCGTGGCCGGGCGGCCCGTCCGGGATCAGCCCCCGGGGCCGGCGGCGCGGAGCTTTGCAGCGATGAAAGCGCGGTGCGGCACGTGGAGCAGATCCGCCACGCGGCGGATCAGGTGCTCCTCGTACTTGTGGATGACCGAGTCGGCACCGGCGACGCGCCAGAGCTGCTCCAGCAACTGCAATTTCTCCGCGTCGCTGCAGGCACGGTTCACCTGCGAGGTGAACTGGTAGAGGTCGTGCGACTCGTCGACCCGCCGCTCGGCGAGTGCCAGCAACTCGTCCGCGGCACCGCCGTCGAGTCCGAGCTGGAGGCGCAGGGCCGCGACGACCTCGCGCCGTTCGGCCGCCTCGACCTGGTGATCGGCGCGCAGCACCTCGACCAGCAGCGCCGCGACGGCGAGCCTGAGGCCGGCGGCCTCGTCGGCCTCCGGATCGACCTCCGCACCGAGGCGGCGCGCAATCCACCTCTTCAGGTCACGCATCCACGCTACTTTATCAGCGTGACGTGACCTTTGAGCTCG
>CAZRKS010000016.1:7833-24040 GCA_964600315.1 uncultured Steroidobacteraceae bacterium
TCTTCAGGTCACGCATCCACGCTACTTTATCAGCGTGACGTGACCTTTGAGCTCGCCCTGCGTAATCTCAGAATGCGTAGCCGATCTCGACGCCCCCGTAGGCGCCGTCGGCATCCTGCTGGAAGCGATAGCCGCCCTTCAGGTTGAGCGACCAGTGGCTCGCCTGGGGTTGCACGGCGAACACGAGGCCCGCCGCCGTCGAGTCGACTTCGGGATTGCCGTTCGCGATGAACTCGCCCCCGAACGCGCGTGCAGCGTCGAAGCGATGCATCACCCGGGCGCGGGCCCAATAGCCATCCTGCCCCACGGTGTACGACGCGATGCCGCCCGCACGCCAGGACGGCGCGAGGTCGTGCTCGCCCTCGACCTGGAACTTCGCGCCCCACTGCCGGCCACGGGCCGTGGCGGACGGATCGTTGGGCGACAGGTCGGTGCTGGTGAAGCGCGCTCCCACGGAGAACGTCGCCCAGCCAGTCTCCGACGAGGCGCCGTAACCCAGCGCCGCCTCGGCGCCCCAGGCCTCGGCCTCGACCCGGCCCGGCGCACCTTCGTATTCGTAGCCGAACCAGTCCGCCCAATAGCGCTGCACGAAGCCGCGGCCGTTCTGCCGCGGCCCGGGTCCGGGCAGGATCAGCCCCGAATACGTGTAGTACGCGGACTCGGCGTATTCGCCGCCCGCCAGGAACAACCGGTCCTCGGCGTCGACGCGAACCGCCGCCACGAGGGCGACGAGCCACGCGAATCGAACGACGGACTTCATGCGGTCAGCCTGTAGAGGTAGATGGGCGCCGAGTGCGTCTCGAGCACTTCGCCGCCCGCCACCCGCCCAACGACTCCGCGCGGCCCGCTCGCAGTGACCTCTTCGGCGAACAGTCGTCCGTTCTCCGGCAGAACGCCCAGCGAAACCACGGTTCGCACCCCGGCCTCACCATCCGGCGCGGAAATGAAGCCGATGCCGGCCTCCTGCGCCGAATTGACGCGACGGTAGAGCAGCGGCGACCACTGCTGCCGCGCGAGTCGACGCGGCTCGTGCCGCACGCCGCGCAACGCGTCGCCGGCGCGTTCGAGTGGCGGACGCGTGCGGTCCTCGAGTCCGTTCAGACGCCACTGCAGATCCGAACCGAACAGGAACGTCTCGAGCTGGTCGCGGTCGTCCGTCGTGCCCCAGCGGAATTCGCAGCCGAGCGCCACCGGGGGTGCCTCCGGCACCGACTTCCTGCCCTTGCGGCCGGGCGCCGGAACCAGCGCTTGGACACTCGCATGAACCGGCAGTGATCCGGAGGGCAGCAGCAGCTCGCCGCGGATCTCGTCGCCGACTTTCGCGTGTGGCACGGGCGCGCCGACGAGGCGGCACCCGAGCGGCGAGATGTCCGTGGCGAGCGCGAGCGTGGCACCCGAGGGCGAGACCACGCGCATCGGGATCGGCAGCGGGAACCGGTACTCGCGGCGCCGGAAGCGGGCCGAGCGCAGGGCGTAGCGGATCGCGAGCGCGGCGACCCCGAGTGTCAGGCCGGCCCAGATCAGGTTCGCCACCAGCGCCCCCGTGGGCAGCGAACCTCCCTGCCAGTAGAGGTAGAGGCCTGCGGGAATGGCGAGCGCATTCAAGGCCAGCACGAGGTACTGCGGCCAGAGCACGCGCTGCGTCGCGTCGGCCTCGCCCATCTGCTTCGGGGTCACCACGAAACGCAGCTTGCGCAGGAAGAAGCCGAAGGTCGCCGTGATGAACACGGCGAAGCGCATCATCGTGTACTGCTCGGTGAGGAGGCTCCGGCCGTAGCCGCGCGCGACTTCCTCGAACACCCAGAAGGTGAGCAGGTAATACGGGATGAACCGCAGGAGGAACTCGCGGTCGAGATACAGGATCGGCATCACGCCGGTCGTGAGCACGATCACCGGCGAGAGAAAGAAGATCGCCCGCTGCCACCCCTCGAAGTAGGCGAGCATCGTCGCCAGGTAGGAAAGGCGCTGGCCGAACGAGAGACCCCGGCTGAACACGATGCCTTCCCGCCGCCAGACCTGCATGGCGCCCTGACCCCAGCGCAGCCGCTGCTTCAGGAACGGAATGGCGCTGGCCGGCGCCAGGCCGAAGGCGAGCGAGCGCGCGTAGTACACGGATTTCCAGCCGCGCTTGTGCAGCTTGATCGACGTGTGGATGTCCTCCGTCACCGTGCCCGTGGCGAACCCGCCGATGTCGTCGAGCGCCCGCCGGCTGACCACCGCACAGCTGCCGCAGAAGAACGCAGCGTTCAAGCGGTCCTTGCCCGGCTGGATCACGCGGAAGAACAGCGACTGCTCGCTCCAGACCAGCGAATCCTGCCGGTCCATGCGGTGCTGGAACGAGTCGAGGTTGTAGAAGTCCTGGGGCGTCTGCACGAACGCCACGCGCTCGTCCGCGAAGAAGCCGAGCGTCTCCTCGAGGAAGTTCGGCATCGGCGCGTGATCCGCGTCGAAGATCGCGATGCAATCGGCGTCGGTGTGCTCGAGCGCGTTGTTCAGGTTCCCCGCCTTCGCATGGCAGTTCTCGGTCCGCGCCAGGTAACGGCAGCCGAGTTCCTCGGCGAGGGCGTGCATCTCGAGACGGTTGCCGTCATCGAGCAGCCACACCTCGTCGGCGTGCCGCATCCTGAGCGCCGCCATGAGGGTACGGCGCACGATGTCGACCGACTCGTTGATCGTGGGGACGAACACGGCCACGCGCAGGCGGCGCGGCACGGGCAGCGGCACGCGGCGCTCGAGGCGCCAGCACATGGCGAGGTACAGGAGTGCGCAGCCGAATCCAAAGACTTCCGCGCCATACACGGCCACGGAGAAGGCCATGGCCTGCGGATTGAAACTGGTCGGTCGCCACGCGAGATAGGCGACGCCGACCGCGACGAAGAGCAATGCGAGCGCTCGCTGCGCGAGCGACAGCGAGGCGATCCTGCCCGCCGGAACTGCGGGCCCGCCGCCGGCCACCGGGTTGTCCACCATCCAGCCCTTTGAATCTGATGCTGACTGGACGGCACTGTAGAAAGCAGGGCCGCGTCGGACCGGGCACAGGTCTCAGTCCGTCGCTCTTATGTCTGGTCGGAGCGGCACGACTGTGACGCGTGTCGCAATGGCTGGGCGGTGGGCTATGGGCTGTAGGCTGTGGGCTATGGGCTATGGGCTATGGGCTATGGGCTATGGGCCGGAACGAGGCTGCGCTTTCTGGCTACAGCCCACAGCCTATAGCCCATAGCCTATTTCTCGGACTTGCATTTCACGTCGACGTCCACCTCGAACCATTTCTGAGTGGCACGCAACGTGGCCGACGAGCGCTTCCCGGGGTCGATGAACACGAACGACCTGCTCGGCACCTGCGGGTCCGCCTGGAAGCTCACGGTGCACTTCACCTTGTCCGTGCCATTGTTGGTGAGGTTGACGACGAGAATTCCGGCGTTCGACACCGGCTCGATCTTGACGTCGAGCCCGTTCAGTTCCTGCGTCACGTTCACGGTATACGTGACTTGCGCAGCCGAGGTTTGCGGCAACCCCGCTGCGGCGATGAGCAGCACGAAGGCCGGCGACGAACGCGTCTGGCGGAACGAATACATCTTCCCTCTCCTCCCGGCGGACATTCGAGATTGCGGTCTTGCATCTTCCGCAACCGCGGTAAGTAGTTTAGGTCCTGCACACTCGCGCGGCCACGGAGTACAAAGATAGCGAGTTCCGCGTGTCCACGCCTGCTGGCGGTCGGCGACACGGGACCCGGGCGGGCCCGGGCCGCGAAATCCTCCTCCGGTCCGGTCCCTCTCGCACCCGGCGCGCGATTGGGCGCCGGTTGCCTGGGCTGGCCGACAGTGTGATTCGCTCCCCTCGGCGGCCAGGCTTGAGAGCCGAAGCCAGCAAGGCCGGGCCGATCGTGTGCCCGGCCTTTCTATCTTTGCTTCGTGGCTCAGGGCAGGCCCGCACCCGGCGTGGCCACCTCTGCGCAGACCACGTGACCGAGCCGAGCCGTCGAGACGGCCTCCGCGACCGACGACGGCGCCGTCATCGCGAACAGCGTGCGCCGATCCGGCCCACCCAGCATGCACGCGAAGCACGGCTGAGTCGTCTGCAGGGTGTCGATGATTCGGCCGCCGGGCGCCACCAGCACACACTCCGGCGCAATCGCGTTGGCGATCCACACGTGACCGTTGGTGTCCAGGCAGATGCCGTCAGGCGCGCGCATGCCGAGCGCGGCCCAGACGCGCCGGTTCGACAGCGCGCCGTCCGACGCGACGTCGAATGCCGTCAATCTCATCGCCAGCGTCTCGGCGACGATCAGCGTCCGGCCGTCAGGCGTGATGACGCTGCCGTTCGGAAAATGCAGATTGTCTGCCGCCACGTGCACGCGGCCGTCGGGGTCGACGCGCGCGAGCTTCGTCGTCGGATGGTCGGCCAGGACGCTCGCGACGCCTCGGGCCCGGAGTTCGGCGTCGAGTTCGAAACCGAAGTTGCCGACGTAGGCCCGCCCCGTTTCGTCCACGACCATGTCGTTCGCGTGCCCGGTCGCAAGCCCCGCGAGATCCGCGTGGACCTTCACGCCGTCCGGGTCCACCCGCAGCACCTGACGGCGATGCATGGCAACCACCAGCAGGCGCCCGTCCGGTAGCCAGCCGAGGCCCGACGGCTGGTCGTCGATCTCGAGTTCGGTGCGGACCGCGCCCGAGACGTCCAGCGACTTCACGGCGTGGTCGTAGAAGTCGCTGAACCACAGCCGGCCGCCGTGCCAACGCGGCCCTTCACCGAAATGGAGGCCCTCGGCCAGGATCCTCGCCTGCATGATCTCCACTCCAATGTTGAAACCGGAGCCGGCGAACCTACGCCACGGCGCGGGCCGAGGCAAATCGACGCGTCGGCAGTGCGCGGGCGCGGGATTTCCGGTGACTTCCGCGACTGGTCTTCGAGGCCGGGCCGGCGGATCATCGGCCAGAAGCGCGCGCACGTCCGCTCGCTCCACGACGAGGATGACGACCGCATGGACCAGACTGCTGTCCGGACCTCCACCGAGAGGCGCCGGCTGACCGACATCGCCGCATCGAGCGAGCAGATCGAGCAAGCACTGCACGCGAGTGGCATCGCCCTCTGGGACTGGGACCTCGTGACCGGCGTGTCCGGCCACTCCCGGCTGAATGCGCAGCTGCTCGGCTACGAGGACGACGAACTCGGCCACACCTATGACGCGCATGCCGCGCTCATCCATCCGGACGACGTCAGCCACATGCAGGACAGCGTCGCCCGGCACCTGGGCGGCGAAACGCCCGACTACCGTGCGGAGTTCCGCGTTCGGCGCAAGGACGGCACCTATGCGTGGTTCGAGTCCCGCGGCCAGGTGGTCGAGCGCGGTCCCGCCGGCGAGCCGCTGCGCATGGTCGGCACCCACGTCGACGTCAGCGACCGCAAGGCGAACGAGCAGCTGCGCCGCGACCTCGAGCTGGCGCTGCGGCGCAACCAGACCGAACTCGAAGCCTTGGTCCGCCAGCAGACGCTCAAGCTCGAGGAAGCCGTGAACGCCGCCGACCAGGGCAACCGCGCGAAGAACGTGTTTCTCGCCCACATGAGCGACGCACTGCGCACGCCGCTCGATGCGCTGACGGGCGTGATCGGCGAGATCGCAGCGGGCACGCACGGCACGGTGCCGGGCCAGCTGCGCGAGCCGCTGGAGCGGATGCAGCAGTCCGGCCGCGAGCTCACCGAGACCGTGAAACGTCTCCTCGACGTGCGCAGCATCGAGACCGACTCGCTGGAAGTCTTTCCCACGCAGGTCAACCTGCGCCGCGTGCTGGAGGAGCAGTGCGAGGCAGCCGCCCTGGACGCGGAGACGAAGGGGATCGACCTGCGGACAGTGATCTGCGACGAGAGCCTCGTCGTTTTCGCCGACCGGGCGCGACTGTCGCAAGTGATACGCGAACTGCTGCGCAATGCGATCCGCTTCACGGACCAGGGTCACATCCAGGTGCGCGCGCGGACGTTTGCGGGCACGGCGCTCGTCGAGGTCCAGGATACGGGCATCGGCATACCGCCGGAGCGCCAGCCCACGCTGTTCCACGCCTTCCAGACGATCTCGGACCAGCCGCGCTCACTGCGCCGCGGACTCGGCCTCGGGCTGCCGATCAGCCGTGCACTGGTCGACGCGATGGCGGGCACCATCGGCGTGGTGAGCAAGGTGGGCCGAGGCAGCCGTGTCTGGTTCACCGTGCCACTGGCGGCGAGCGCGCAGACGATCAGCGGCACGCAGCACTGAACGCCGGGCGGGCTATTGACCCTTGGCCTCGGCGCTGCAGAGTTGCTGCAGCGACGGCCAGCGCACGCCGCACTGTGCCGCGAGACGGTCGGCCTCGGGCTGGCGTCCGGCGAGCCGGTAGGTGCGGATCAGCGGGACGGTCAGCCCCGGTGGATCCTGCAGCCGGGCATAGCCGCCCATCATGATCTCGACCGCCTTATCCTTCTGCCCGGACGCGAGCAGGAGCGTACTCAGGCCGATGTAGATGGCGCCAGCCGGTTCCGGCCCGGCGAGCGCCGTCTCGTAGTCGGTGAGTGCCTTGGCCGTCGCGGCTCCCGCGAGTTGCAGCGACGCGTCGATATAGTTCGGATAGGCGTGAGCGGTGGTCGGCGCCGCGAGCGCGGCCTCGGCGAGCGGCCGGGCGGCCGCCGCGTTGCCGTCCGCAAACTTGCCCTTCGCCTCGATGGCCGAGATGTAGTTCTCGAGCACCTCCGCCGTGCCGTCCGCCTCCTTGGCCGCATCCCAGGGCTCGACCTGAACCTCCGGGGCGTCGAGCCCCGAATATTCCTTCGCCACGTAGGCCTGCACGTCCGCGATGCGCTCCGAAGTCTTCGGGTGCGAGCGCGAACTCTCGTCGAGCTGCTTGCCCGTCCACTCCTTCGTACGCTCGAGCGCCGCACCCGCCAGCGCGCCGAAGATTCCGCCCGCGGCGCCGAGCTTCGACGTGCCGGCCGTCACCTTCTGCTGAGCCTTCGCAGTCGCGTCGAATCCGAGGATCTCCTTGTCGAGCGACGCGGTCTGCGGATTCGCAGCCCGTTCCGTCTCGAAGCTCTGCTGCTTCTGCAGCAGCGTCACCATGCCCTGCGGCGAGTACCCGGCGCGCACCATCAGGTCGGTGCCGAGCCGGTCGGCATCGCGTTCCTGCTCGCGCGTCCAGGACGGCGAGAGCAGCGTGGCATTGAGCAGCAACGCGCGCGACTGCTCGTCGACGCGCGCCGCGTTGGCGGCCGGCGCGCCCGCGGCTCCGCCGCCCGGCAACTGCGAGACCTTGCGCTGCGCGTCGACGGCGAGCGCGCTCAGCTGGAGGGCCCGCTGCTGCGCGCTCTGCACGACGTCCGAATTCGCATGTCCGAGGATGACGTGCGAGACCTCGTGCCCGAGCAGCGCCGCCACCTCGTCCTCGCTGTCGAGACGCAGCAGGATGCCGAGCGAGGCGTAGATGTTTGCGTCGGCGGTGCTCTTCGCCGACCAGTCGCCGCTCGCGCGCAGGTACACGCGCGCGGGCACGTCCTTCAGCGGCGATTGCGCCAGCAGCTTCGCGAGCACGCCGTTCAGGTACTCGTCGAGCGGCATGCCCGGCACGATGCCGAGGCCCTCCGCCCGGGCGTGGTCGAGGTCCTTGGCCTGGCCGATCGCCATCGGCCCGAAGGCGAAGGCGCCTGCGGCGACCTTGTCGATTGCCTTGCCCCCGGCGAGCGCGCTGCTGGCGCCACACGCGGCAAACAGCACCGCGAGCGACGCGGCGCGACGCGCGGTCACTTCTGGCACCCGTCCTCGCCCATGCCGCGCGAGGCCGCGTGACCCGTCGCACCCTCGAGCTGCTCGCACTTCGGTGCTCCGCTCAGCTTCAAGTCCGTGCGGGCCTGGCTCGCCTCGACGAAGTAATCCTGTCCGCCGATCGTGACCTTGAGCCAGCCCTGCCCGGTGCGCACCGCCTCGCTCGGCAGATCCGCGGCCGGCTTGCTCGCGACGACCTTGCCGTCAGGCTTGTCGAGCAGTTCGACCGGATCCGCCTTCCACTTCTTGATCTTGACCGTGGGCGGCGCGTCTTCGGCGCGGGCCGCGCCTGCGAAGATCAGCGCCAGCACCGGCACCAACAGAACGGGCCGGCGCGACGGCAGTCGGGCTATCGTATCTCCGTGTGGCATGGCACGCCCCTCCCCGGTGACTCGCCGGCCCAATTTACGCCTGCCTCAGTGGGATTCAAACTCGTCCGCAGCCTCGACGAGCTTCTCCGTCACGTCCAGTACCTCGGTCCAGGTGATGGCGAACAGGAAATTGATGCCGAGCAGCCACTCCGACACGCCGACGTGACAGGCGAACCACGCCGTCAGTCCGCACAGCAGCACCAGCATGCCGATCTGGCTGCCGAGCATGATGAGCACGATCCGCAGGACGCGCGACCGCACGCGACGCATCATCGTCTGCCAGCCGGCCTCGACGCGCTCGCTGCTGCGACGCAGGACGAGGATCGCGCCGATGATCACGAGCGTCAGGAAGTCCGGCAGCGAGACACCGAGCAGCGGGACCGTGCGCTCCCGGTGACGCACGGCATCGGGCCCGAGCGTGATGAGGTTGTCGAGCGCGGCGGCGTGCAGGTACACCGCCGGGAGATCGTTGTGCAGCGGCGTGTTCATGGCGTCGGCGGCACCGCGATAGAAGGCACCGTAGAAGACCACGCTGCCGGTCAGCATGTTCTCGATTGCAACGTCGCCTTCCTCCGTGGGCTCGAGCAGCTGGCTCACGGGCACCGTGGGCGTCGACGGGCAGTTCTCGCGGAAGTCGCTGCCGCGGTCCTGCACGACCCACTCGGGAAACGACGGGCGGCGCCGACAGTCGAGCCAGCGCTCGTTGAAGCTCCCTTCGGGCAGGTCGGACCAGAACACGCGGATCGGCCCCGTGCCACAACCCGACGGACCGGCGCATCCGCCGCAGACGTCGCGAAACACCGTGGGCACGGCCGTCGGCTGTGACGGCGGCGGGTCGGTCGCGAGCTGGTAAAAACGCGTCACGCGATCGAGCGGATCGATGGTCTTCGGCACCTGCACGCTCGTGACCCGCTGGCCGACTTCGGGACGCAGCGGCCGGTCGACGCCGAAAGTCGCACCGTACACCGGGATGCCCGCGGCCCGGTAGCGGTCGAGCTCGGCCGCGAGGGCCTCGATAGTCGGGTCGTCACGCACGTCCTCGAACACGATGTCCATCACCACGGCCTTGGGGCGATTGGCGCGGATAGCCTTGAGGACCCGGGCGTGGAAGCCGTAGCGCGGCGGCCACGGCTCCTCGAACGCCTGCAGGTCCGGGTCGCGCAGCAGGACGACGGCGATGGCGGCCTTGCCGTCCTTCACGCAGTGGCCCGCGGCCGCGGCCGGATAGCAGCCGGCCATGGCCACCGACAGCAGGTCCTGCGAATACATCTTGGTGAGGCGCGTCAGGCCGAAAGGGTCCATGCGCAGGAGCGCGGCTCCGCCGAGCAGGAAGAGCAGGTAGAACGCGAGTGGCCGCCGCACGGCGCGTAACCTTTCGAGCCAGCGCTTGCCGCGGGAGTTCAAGCGCCCGCCTCGCTAGTTGCGCAGCGCGTCGAGGCCGAAGAGCTGCGCCAGCTTCGCATCGAAGACCGACGCTGGCAGCCACCGCTTCAGGACCGGGAACTTCCAGCTGCCGGCGCCGACACGGATTACGCGCGGCGGCACCGCCCGCAGCAGCGCTTCCACGACCGGCACGGCAAATTGCTCGGCGGGCATCGCACCCGTCTGTCCCGCCTGGGCGCGCGCGCGGATACCGCGCTCGGCCGCACGATAGAGGGAACCCTCGGGCAACCGGATGGCGGCCTCCGCGTGCTGGCCGAAACTGGAACGTACGCCACCCGGCTGGATCGAGACCACGCGGATGCCGAAAGGCGCCAGTTCCATGCGCAGCGCGTCGGTGATCGAATGCACGGCTGCCTTGCTCGAGCAGTAGGCGGCGGCAAACGGGGTCGTGAAGAGGCCTACGACGCTGCCGACGTTGGCGACCGTCGCACTGCCGCGCTGCGCGACCGCGGTTCGCAGGAGAGGCAAGGCGCTTCCGGTGACGATCGCGGGAGCGATGACGTTCGTCTCGTACTGGCGGCGCAGGTCGTCCCGCGTGAGGTCGATCACCGCGCCCACCTGCGAATAGCCCGCATTGTTGACGAGCAGGTCGAGTTGCCCCGCCTCCTGCGCCACGCGCGCGAAAGCGGCCGAGATCGACGCATCGTCGTTCACGTCGAGCGTGAGCGCCCGGACGCCTTCCCCCTGCAGCGGCGCCAGAGACTCCAGGCGACGCGCCGTCGCGTAGACCCGTTGGCCCCGCTTCGCGAACTCGCGTGCCAGGGCGGCGCCGATGCCGCTCGAACAGCCGGTGATCAGCACGGTCTTGTGCATTTTTTGCCTCCGCGGCTGCGAACGATACGCATCCTACACGGTTGCCGCCCGCGGGAGCCGCACCGACACGAGGTGCGGTGGCGCGGCCGTGCCAACGGACGTAGAGTGTTTCACAGGGCGAGACTCCTCTTTCGCTGACAAGACGATGCACGGAGGACCGTGCAGCACTCGAGAGATCCGAGCGCCACGAGGGGATCGTCCGGTCCGTCCAGGCGGCCCGATTTGCCTTGAAATGCTCGTTCGGCCTCACACGCCGGCGCCGTTGCCGATGGACGTGATGGCATTGTCATCAACCCTTGAGGGAGTAACGGTGATGAGACAGATCCTCATTCTCGTATCGACAGCCGTCGTCGTGGCCGCCTGGGGAGTCGCGGCTCGAGCCGCGGGACCCGCGACCGCAGGCAGCACTGGCGCCATAGAGCCGCAGACGAGCACCTGCAGCTACCCGTTCGGAGCTGGCAACCTCGTGTGGTGCGTCAGCAGCAACGCCAATCTGACCAAGTTGGTCTCGCCGGCCGGCAACCAGATCCTGCCGAGCAGCATCGCCAGTAACGAGGGCTACGTGCTCTGCAGCCCTACGGGAAGCTACTACAGTCTCGGAGCGGCTGAGTTCGGCTTCGGCGGGGCCACTCTGGTCTCACTGACGTCCTCGGCCATCACGATCAGCCGCACGACGACCGACGGCCAGTTCACGCTGCTCCAGAAGATTTCACGCGACACGAACGAGCGCGACATCACGATCCAGATGAAGCTGACCAACAATGGATCCGCGAAGGCCGGCGTCAAGCTCGCTCGTTTTGCGGAAGTCGGCGTAGACAATGATGGAGGTGATGATCGTTACGATGCATCGGTCGACAGCCTGTGGGCGCGGGAAGCCCATGCCTTCTCGGCATCCCCACGGCTAGGCATCGCGCACTCCATCTGGATCGGCGACCTGGCGCTGTCCGACTGCTCCCCACGCCTCGTGCCGCCCGTACCGGGAGGGCCTGGTCGGGTCTACTTCTCCAACCGCTTCGACATCGGCAACATGAGCGCCGGGCAAAGCAAGACCATGTACTTGGCGTATCGCGCGCAGTGATGGCGCCGTCGGATGCCACTTTCGCGTCCTGGGGGCCGGCCTGACGGCCGGCCTCCGTTCTCTGCCTCCCCAGGGTCGGAAGGGCGCTATCATCCTGTCCTGCGATGCGGCGACGAGCGCTCTGGGCGATTGTGACTTCGCTTGCCGTGCTGACGGTCGGCGCGGCGTGGCTCGACTGGACGTGGACGGGCCGTGCCGGACAGCCAGCTGGCATCACGACCGCCCGCCCGCCTGCTCTGTCTGGCCCAGTCCCTGGACCGTCGCCCCATCAGCAACCGGGCGCCTCCGCCACGGCTCGCGCGACGCAAGGCATGGGTGACGCAGGCTCGGGCGTCGAATTGCTGACGGCGGCGCAAACCGGCGACATTGCGAAGCTGCGTCGGCTCCTCGCTGCGGGCGCGAGCCCGGATACCGTCGATGAGGCCGGCAAGCCGGCCCTGACCGTCGCGATCGAGGCGGGACAGGGCGAAGCGGTGTCGGTGCTCCTCGACGCTGGCGCTTCGCTCGACTCGCCGCCGGGCGTCGAGCCCATCCTGCTCACCGCAATCCGCTCGGGCGACGAGACCCTCGCCCTCGATCTCCTGCACCGCGGCGCACCCGCCAACGCCGCGGACGGTGGCGACTCGCCGCTCGTGGCCGCGATTGGCGACGGCGACACGGAACTGGCGGCCGCACTGCTCGCCGCCGGTGCCGACGTAAATGCGAGCGACGGCAATGGCGACACGCCGCTCGTCAGCGCCGTGAATTCTGGCGACGCGCAACTCGTCGCTGCACTTCTCGCCCGGGGAGCCCGGCCCGGCGCAGCCGGCGGCGACGGCCAGACACCGTTGCAGATCGCCCTCGATGCCGGCGACGCGCGAATCGTGGATCTACTCCGGCGAGCCGGTGCCGGCGAGTGACGGGGCCGCAGTCGTCGGCCCGCGGAGGCGCCTGGAAACCGTCGGCCGATCTTACATGCGCTGCCCCGCGGGATCGGGGCTGCGGGTGCCACTCAATTGATTCCCAAGTGCTTTCCCGACACTGGCGCACAACTTGCACGGTCAGTGCAAGGTCGCAGCCTCGCGTGGCACGCGAAAGGACAGACCCCCGATGAAGACGAAACACCTGAGCTGCGCCCTGCTCCTGCTGGCCGGGTCGCCGAACGCCGAGGCGCTGAGCTGGCATTGGGCGTTCAACGGGGGACCGTATGGCGGCACCGGCACGTTCACGACCAGTGACAATGGGCCCGTGTACACGATCACGGGCATTTCCGGCATCGTCGGCGGGCTCGCAATCACGGGACTCGTCGCACCCGGCGACTACGGCGCGAACGACAATCTCATGGTCCTGAATCTGCCGCAGTTCACCGCGTTCGGTGTCTCGTTCACGACGGACCAGTTCACGTCGCGCATCTACTTCAACGCGGCAACCTACCAGTACCGTTACACGAACAGCCTCGGCGGCGCGAACAACGTCAATTTTACGGCTGTTCCTGACGTGCCCGGGCGGGTCCCCGAGCCCGGCACGCTCGCGCTGCTGGGCGTCGGGCTGGCGGCAGTCGCCTCTCTGCGCCGCCGCCAATCTGCCGCGGCATAATTGATCCAGGCCGGACGCCCCGAAGTCCCGCGAGGCCGCCACCGCGCGGCCGCTCCGCCTTGGTTGGCCTTGCGCGCGGGGTGCCGCCATCTTCACCGTGCTACCCCCCGTCCAAAGCAAGAAGCCCGGCACTAGGCCGGGCTTCCTGAAGCAGCGAGGCTGCTGACGATTTCAGGCAGTCCGCCGGCGGATCCGGCTGAGTGCCGCGAGACCGATGCCCAACAGCGCGAGCGAGCCCGGCTCCGGAACGTCGCCGCCGCCGCCTTCGGTGATCTCGCCGAACAGCGACAAGCCGAACAGCTGGCCGCCGTGACCGGTGTTGAACGAGAAGAGCTGCGCGCCCGAGGCGATGTCGAACTTGAAGATCTCGCCGGTCGAGTAGTCACCCGTCCAGAACGACTTGCCGTCCGGATCGAGGTTGAGCGCAAACAGGTTGCTGCCCGTCGGGTCATAGGTCTGGATCAGCACGCCCGCCGCGTTGTAACGCTCGACGACAGCCGACGACGCCACCAGGACACCGCCGTCGCTCAGGATGCGCAGCGCAAACTTCGGGCGAGTGTTGCTCGTCGCGAAGTCCGTGAGCTGCGTGCTGGTCGAAACGTCGTAGCGCTTGATCTCGAAGTTCTCCGACGTGTAGTAGATCGTCTTCTGATCGCCCGCGAGGTCGATCCAGTCGCTGCCACGCGCCGTCGTCGCCACGTCGAACGTACCGAGCGAGGCGCCGGTCGAGTCGAACTTCTGGATGTCGCGCGTGCCATCGGCGCGCCCGACGTAGAAGTTGCCGCTCTTGTCGAACACGATCGACTCCGGCGACGACGCCATGCCCGACACGAACTGCGCCGACACGAGGTTGCCGTCGTTGTCGAATTTCGACAGCGAGCCGTCACTGAAATTCGTGACGTAGAAATTGCCGTTCTTGTCGAACGCCGAGCCCGTGGTGAAGCCACCGCGGGTCGTATTCAACGTCTGCAGGGCCACGCCCGCCTGGCTGTAGCGGATGACCTGGCCGTTGCCGACCGAGGCGAAGATGTCGCCCTTGACGAAGGCCGCCTGCGCCTCCGTTCCCGCCAGAGCGGTCGCCGCCACCAGGGCGACACCGAGCAATGACCGCTTAATGTTGAACGTTGTCATCTTGAATTCCCCTCTTGCGTTCCTGCGCTTCGAGTCGCGAAGCCTGATCAACTCTGCCGGTGACGGAGACCGGTTCCTGCCCGGTCCACGCACCGAGTCAGATGGCTTCTAGCAATATTCGTGCCGGCCTTTTTGACCACCAGATTTTCTTTGAAAATCAAGCGGCTTGACTTATGTAGGCACCGCGCCGCTCAGTCGGCTGTAAGAAAATCCGACGCCTTCCCGCGCCCGCCGACGGGCGCCGGCTCACTCGATGTAGCCCCGCTCCCCATGCTCGGCGAGGTCGAGTCCCTCGGATTCCTGTTCGCTGCTCACGCGCAATCCCAGGGTCGCATCGAGCAAACGGAAGATTCCCCAGGTGACGAGGGCGCACCACGCGGCCGTCGCCGCGACGCCCACGGCCTGCGCGCCGAGCTGCGCCAGGACCGTGTGATTGACGGGCCCCACCCCGCCAAGCGCCGTGCTTGCGAACACCGCCGTCAGCAGCGTGCCGACCACGCCGCCCACGCCGTGCACGGGCGAGACGTCGAGCGAGTCGTCGATGTGCAGCCGGCGCTTCAGGAACTGTGTCGCGAGAAAGCAAACGACGCCGGCGACCGACCCGATCACGACGGCCCCCAGCGGGCCGACGAAACCCGACGCGGGCGTGATCGTGCCTAGCCCCGCGACCATGCCGGTGATGATCCCGAGCATGCTCGGCTTGTCGAAGCGCCACCACTCCATCGTCATCCACGCGAGCGCGCCGGCGGCCGCGCCTACGTGTGTCACGAGGATCGCCATGCCCGCGCTGCCGTTGGCCGCGAGCGCGCTGCCGCCGTTGAATCCGAACCAGCCGACCCAGAGCATGCCGGCGCCGAGCACCGTGAGCGGCAGCGAGTGCGGTGGCATCGCGACCTGCGGAAATCCGCGGCGGCGACCGACGACGAGTGCCGCCACCAGCGCGGCCACGCCGGCATTGACGTGCACGACGATGCCGCCCGCGAAGTCCATGACACCGAGCCGAGCGAGCCAGCCACCGCCCCAGACCCAGTGCGCGACAGGCACGTAGACGAGCAGCAGCCACAGGGCGGTGAACCCGAGCACTGCGGCAAACCGGATGCGTTCGGCGAAGCCCCCGATTACGAGGGCCGGCGTGATGATCGCGAACGTCATCTGGAACATCGCGAAGACCGTCTCGGGGACCGTGCCGCTCACCGCGTCACGATCGACCCCTTGCAGGAAGGCCTTGCCCAAGCCGCCGATCAGCGGCTGGGCCGCGCCGCCGTCGCCGAAGACGAGGCCGTAGCCCAAGACGATCCACAGCAGCGACACGATGCAGGTGATTGCGACGCACTGCATCAGCACCGAGAGCACGTTACGCGAGCGGACCAGGCCGCCGTAGAAAGCAGCGAGCCCGGGCAGCGTCATGAACAGCACGAGCGCGGTGGCCGTGATGAGCCACGCGGTGTCGCCGGTATCGATGGCCGTGGGCGCCGCGTGTGCGACAAGGGGCAGGAATGCGGCGCACGCGCCGATGGCGCGGGCCACTGATCGTGGTCTGGCGGTGCTCATGGGACGCGCAGATTACCCGATGGCGGGCAATTCAGCGCGGCGGATCGACCGGTACGTAGACCAGCCCGCCGTCGCCATACGCCTGCACGTAGAACTGCGAGCCACACAGGTAATAGGTGATCCCGTTGGCGTCCATGATATTCGGCTCGCAAGGCAGGGCTGTCGTCGGCGTAGCACCCGTCGTCGTGGTCGTGGTGGTGGTCGTGGTCGTCGTCTCCTCCTCGGATTCGTCGGCCACGGCCGCGGCGGTCCCGACGATGGCGGTACCGACGACGACCCCGGTGACCCAGTCGTCGTCGTAGTAGTCCCATCCGCCACCGTAGTAGTAGCCCGGCGGCGGTGGCGGAGGCGGCACGTAGACCGGAGGCGGCGGCGGCCGGTTGCCCGCGGGCGGACGCTCGCCCGGTGGCGGACGTTCGCCCGCCGGCGGTCGATCGGGACGCGAACCCGGCGATTCCGGCG
>CAZRKS010000016.1:24140-28311 GCA_964600315.1 uncultured Steroidobacteraceae bacterium
GGCGGACGTTCGCCCGCCGGCGGTCGATCGGGACGCGAACCCGGCGATTCCGGCGGTCGAGCCGGCAGCGTCGATGGCCGACTGGCGTCGCGACTGGGCGAGGAAGCCGGGCTCCGCGCCGAGAACCCGCCGCCGGACGCAGGGCCGCTGCGCGAGAAGCCGCCACCACCGCGTCCGCCGCCTCCGCGTCCGCCACGGGCCTCGGCATCGCCCAACGCCAGCAGGGCCAGCGCCAGGCAGGAAATCGCGACCATCGCTCGCGATCCTCCGCGGGCCGGCGACCTCATGGCTGCGCCTCCGTCCTCGGCGGGCCGCCTGGCGGCCCGGAGACGTCGCTCCGCCGTACCTCTACGGCAAAGGGAACCCTGCGCGCCTGTTTCGGCGGCGTGAACCTGAACGTGGCCTCGTCGAACCTCGGGCTCGCGTTCCAGTCCGCGAAATTCGCCCAGAACTGCGGCTGGCCCGGGGAGTTCACATACGTGATGACGAGCCGCAGCGGCCACGGATTCCCGTCCTGCCGGATCCAGAACTGGAAGTCGACGTTGTCGGTGCGGCCGGCCACGTGATGGGTCGGAACGCCGAGGATCTCGGTGCTCTCGACATAGTCGATCGACTTCACGCGGCCCGGCAGCGCCTTCGGCAACTGCGTCGTCAGGAGCAGCGCGACCGGCATGCGCAGCCGCAGGTCGCGAACGAAATAGGCGAGCGCATCGTCGATCGCGCCCGGTTGCGGTGCCTCGGCATAGACGCCGGCATCGGCGTCGAACACGAAGATGTCGCGTCCATCGAACACGGCGAGATCCCGCTTGCCGTCGCTCGCCACCTCCTCGACCCGCAGTCGGTCCGGGCGCGCGAGAGCCACGCGCCGCGTCTCGCCGAACTCGATCTTCTGGCCCGTCGACTGGACCACGTCATAGCCCGCACGGTAGCTGACGCTGAGCGACGCGAGGCCGGCGAGGTAGTCCGTCATGCCCTTCAGGAGCGACGCCGCCTCGCGCTGCGATTCCGTGAGCGTCGTCGTCGTGGCACCGGACGGCGTGGTCGTCGCGGCGGACGAGGCGTCCGCAGCGCGCGCGACGGTGCCGTCGATCAGCATCACCAACAGCAGCGACCCGGCGACCGACCTTGCGGACCAACGGCTGCTACTGGACTTCATCGTGGGGTAACCTCGACGTGCGGAGCGGCCCTGCCAGCGTTCAACGGCCTCAGTGTCGCACGGAGCATCTGCGATGGCATCAACAGCCACGCTCCCGGGGAATGTCGTGCGCGAAGGACGCGTGCGCCGCACATCATGCGCGCACCTACTGCCTGGACTCATCAGGCGACCAGGGCTTGCCGGTCTGCTCCTCGATGTAGCGACGGATCAGTTGCCGAACGACCTGCGACGGCGTGGTGTCCCGCTCGGCACAAAGGCGCTCGAACAGGGCTTTCTTCCGCGGGTCGATGAGCACGGTGAGTCGGGCGGTACGATCTTCCAGGGCCACGCGGTCTCCCCCACGCAGGCACGATGCGCACAGGATTATAATCTCATTTGAATTTGAGTAGAATTCCCTAGTGTCTCCGTTCGACTCCCCGCTCGCCGCCTGTCTCATGCTGCTCGCCAGCTGGGCAGTGGTAGGCGCGGCCGGTCTGCTGCGTCCGGCCAACGTAGTATTCGTCGCGCGCTGGCTGTTCCCGGTGGGCGCACTGATCGGGGCGGCCCTCGCGGTCGTCGCGGGGATGAACATCGGCGCGCCGGTCGAGCGCGCAACGCTCGTGATCGGCCTGCCCGACCTGCCCATGCACGTGCGTCTCGATCCGCTCTCGCGGGTGTTCCTCGTGTTGCTCGGCAGCGCCGCCGCCGGCGTGTCCCTGTTCGCGTCGGGCTACTTCCGCAAGGGCGAGGGCACTGCGCCCGGCATCCAGGGACTGCAGTACCACGTCTTCCTCGCCAGCATGGGATTCGTGCTGCTCGCGGACGACGCGTACGCCTTCATGGTCGCCTGGGAGACCATGGCACTGGCCTCGTATTTCCTGGTGACGGCGCAGCACGGCATCCCGGAGATCCGCAGCGCCGGGTTTCTGTACCTGCTGATGGCGCACGTCGGCGCCATCGCGATCCTGCTCAGTTTCGGCATCCTGCAGGGCGGTACCTGGCAGTTCACGTTCGACACCATGCGCGCCGCCGACCTGTCGCCGACCTGGGCTTCCGCAGCGTTCCTGCTCGCGCTGTTCGGTTTCGGCGCCAAGGCGGGCATCGTCCCGCTGCACGTCTGGCTGCCCGAGGCCCATCCCGCGGCCCCGTCGCCCGTGTCGGCCCTGATGAGCGGCGTGATGCTGAAGACCGCCATCTATGGCGTGCTGCGCGTCACCTTCGACCTGCTCGGCGAGCCGCAATGGTGGTGGGGCCTCGTCGCACTCTCGCTCGGGCTCGCGACGGCACTCTTCGGCGTCGTCTTCGCCGCGGTGCAGACCGACATGAAGCGCCTGCTCGCGTACTCCTCCGTGGAGAACGTCGGCGTGCTGTTCACCGGGATCGGGCTCGCGATCGTGTTCCGCGGCGTCGGCATGCACCTGCTCGCGGCCCTGGCGCTGGTTGCCGTCCTCTACCACGCGCTGAACCACGCGTTCATGAAGAGCCTGCTGTTCCTCGGCACGGGCGCTGTGCTGCACGCGACGGGCCAGCGCAACCTCGGGCGGCTCGGCGGCCTGATCCACCACATGCCCTGGGCCGGCTGGCTCACGCTGGTGGGCGTTCTCGCGATCGCCGGACTGCCGCCCCTGAACGGCTTCGTCTCGGAGTGGCTGCTGCTGCAGGCGCTGCTCTTCTCGCACGAGGTGCCGCAGCCCTTCGTGAACATGCTGCTGCCGCTCGGCGCAGCGCTCGTGGCGCTGGCCGCGGCCCTCGCGGGCTACGTCATGGTCAAGTTCTTCGGCATCATCTTCCTCGGGCAGCCCCGCGAACCGACGCTCGCGACCGCCCATGACGTCGACGGACTGGAGAAAGCGGGTCTCGTGTGGCTCGCGGTCGGCTGCATCGCCCTCGGCCTGCTGCCGACGCAGGTGATCGGCGCCCTCGGACTCGTGACGGGGACGCTGGTGGGCGCCGCGCCCGACACGGCGGGCAACCCGTGGTGGCTGCTCGCGCCCCTGCCCGGCCGGGCCGCATCGTATTCGCCCGTGATTCTGCTCGGCGTCATCGTCGCCGTCGTGACGGCCAGCTTCCTCGTGGTGCGGGTCGTCTACCGGCGGAACGTGCGGCACGCACCGCCGTGGGACTGCGGATTCGTTCGTCTCGACCCGCGCATGCAGGACACCGCGGAAGGCTTCGGCCAGCCGATTCGACACATCTTCGGAGGATTCTTCGCCATCGAGCGGGAATTGCCGTCGCCGCTCGACACCGCGCCACGGTACCGCGTCACGGTCGGCGACCGCATCTGGCGGGCGCTCTACCTGCCGCTCGGCGGTCTCGTGCAGCGTGCCGCCGACGCGCTCGCGTGGATGCAGCAGGGCCGCATCTCCGCGTACCTCACTTACAGCTTCATCACGTTGATCGTGCTGCTCGCGGTGATGCTGTGAGCGCAATTGCGTGGGTCAACCAGGTCCTCGAGGTCATCGCGGCCCTCGCGCTGGCTCCCCTCTTCCTCGGCTGGGTCAACGCCTGTCGCGCGTGGCTGCAGAACCGCCGCGCACCGAGCCTGCTGCTGCCCTACCACGGCATCCGCAAGCTGTTCCACAAGGATGCGGTCATTGCGGCCAGCGCCTCACCCCTGTTCCGGCTGGCGCCTTACGTCGTGTTCGGCGCCATGGTGGCGGCCGCGGCGGTGATCCCGTCGATGAGCACGGGGCTGCCGTTCCGCACGGCGGCGGACGCGATCGCGCTCGTGGGCATGCTCGCGGTGGCCCGCGTGTTCCTGTCGCTCGCGGCCATGGACGTCGGCACCGCCTTCGGCACGCTCGGCGCCCGGCGCGAGATGATGGTCGGATTCCTCGCGGAGCCGGCGCTGCTCATGATCATCTTCGTGGCCTCGCTGATCTCGGCGACCACCGCCCTGCCGCTGATCTCGGAGCGGCTCGCCGCGCAGGCGCTCGCGCTCTACCCGAGCCTGGCCTTCACGGCCGTGGCCTTCACCATGGTGCTGCTGGCCGAGAACGCCCGCATCCCGGTCGACAATCCGGCCACGCACCTCGA
>CAZRKS010000017.1:0-26916 GCA_964600315.1 uncultured Steroidobacteraceae bacterium
AGTTCGTCCGCGGCCGGGCTCTGCGACTGGAAGTACAGCGGATGGTCGTGCGGCAGGACGCTGCGGCCGGCCATCGACGGTATGACGGGACAGCCGAGCAGTTCGGCCAGTTCGATGAGTGCCGCGTTCGCGCGCCCGCGGTCGACGCCGCAGCCTGCGAAGATGACTGGTCGCTGCGCCCCCGCCAGGAGGTCGGCGGCAGCCGTCAGTTGCGCCTCGGAGGGCAGCGGCAGCGCGCTGCGGCCGCTGTCCTTCGGATGGATGGGCGCCGTGTCGGCGTCGCCCGTCGCGTACAGCACGGGGCCCGGAATCTCGAGGTGCACCGGGCCGGGCCGCCCGGCCCACATCTCGCGGAAGGCCATGCGCACGAGTTCCGGGATGCGCGTCCACTCGAACACCGGGCCGTTCCACTTCACGACGGGCTTGATGAGGTCGAGCTGGTCCTGGCCCTGGAAGGTCGCGGGCGTGGACGGGTAGACGATCGCGGCCCGATGTTGCGAAGTGATGGCGAGGACCGGCACGCCTTCGTGCCGCGCCGTGAGCAGCCCCGGCACCAGGTTCGCGGAACCGGGGCCCGGGTTGCCGAGCACGACCGCCACCTGGCCGGTCGTCTTGTACAGTCCTTCGGCGATGTGGACCGCCGCGGCCTCGTGGCGCACGGTCACGAAGCGGATGCCATGCGCGTCGAGCGCGGCGAGCAGGGGGTCGATCTCCGGGCACGGCAGCCCGAGGACGAAACGGACGCCTTCGTTGGCCAGGGCTCGTGCGAGCAGTTCACCACCGGTCATGTCGCTCATGGTTTCTCCCTCCGAGGCGCCGCGCAAGGGACGGCGCGTCATGGAAGAAATGGTGCGCGGACCGGGGCTGACCGTCTTGATGTTTTGTGACATCCTGTTGATGTTTCAAGACAAGCGGCGAGATCTTCGCGCCGCCTCCGGAGCCGAAACCATGCGCGGCGAGGCCGACGCTCCCCGACTGCCCGCGCGCTACGTCGCGCAGCTGCTCGACATCGTGGACGCGACCGGCGTGGAGCGTGCCGCGATGCTGCGGGAAGCGCGCATCCGGTCGATCGACACGCCCGGGGCGCTCCTGACGCAGCGTCAGGTCGAGGCGGTGTTTTCGGCCGCGGAGCAGGCGACCGGGCGCCTCGATCTCGGTTTCGAGCTCGGCCGCCGCCTCGATCCCACCTCGCACGACGTGCTCGGCTTCGCGTTGCTCACCAGTCCGACGCTCGGGCACCTCGTGCGTCTCGCCGTGACCTATCAGCGACTCATGCAGCCGTTCTTCGCAGTGAGCCTGCAGCGCACCGCCACGCGGGCCGAACTCGTCTATGTCCCGGTCGTGGCGCTGGCGCATCGCTCGATGCGCGTGCTCGAGGAGGCGATCGTGGTCTCGAATCACGCGGGCTTCGCGACCGCACTCGGTGACCTGCCGCCTTACGACGTTTCGATGTCGATCGCACGCCCACCGCATGCCGCGCGTTACCGCGAGATCGCGCCTGCCCGCGTGAAGTTCGGCGACCCCGTGCCGGGCCTGCGGATCTCGCTGCCCGCGGCGACACTCGACATGCCCCTCGCGCTCGCCAACCCGCGCGCGATGCGGGCGGCGGAGGAGCGCTGCCGCAGTCTCCTGCGCCAGACGCGGCGGCGGCGCCGCTGGGCCGAGTGGTGCCGCATGATGCTGCGCGAGTCGGAGGATTCGCGGCCGACGCT
This sequence comes from uncultured Steroidobacteraceae bacterium, assembly GCA_964600315.1. Lineage (GTDB taxonomy): Bacteria > Pseudomonadota > Gammaproteobacteria > Steroidobacterales > Steroidobacteraceae > RPQJ01. The sequence goes on from CAZRKS010000017.1 coordinate 1,713, forward strand.
CGACCAGCTCGCCAGCATCATGAACGTCTCGCCGCGCACGCTCGCGCGACACCTGGAAGCCGAGGGCGCGGGATTCCGTGAACTCGCGCTGCAGGTGCGCACCGAGCGTGCCCGGCAGTGGCTGGCCGAGGGCGACCTGTCGGTCACGCAGATCGCGTACCGGCTCGGATACACCGACGTCGCGAGCTTCGTGCGCAGTTTTCGCGCGCAGACCGGACGCACGCCGGGTTCCTTGAGACGGCCGCATCTGGCGGTTTCGGGACGGACGCCTATACTCGGTGCGATGAAAGGGCACTTTGCCTCGAACCGCCGCGCTCGTCGCTGATGCGGCCGGTGGTTGCGATCTGCGTCGGTGCGAGCCTCGGCGCGCTGCTGCGCTGGTGGCTCGGCTCGCAGCTGAACTCGTTCTTCCCCGCGATTCCCCCGGGCACGCTGGTCGCCAATCTCGTGGGCGGTTACGTCATCGGCCTGGCCATTGCATTCTTCGCGACCTATGCGGCGATCGCGCCGGAATGGCGCCTGCTCGTCATCACCGGATTCTGCGGCGGACTGACGACCTTCTCGACGTTCTCGGCGGAGCTCGTCGTGCTGCTGCAGCAGGGGCGGGCGGCCTGGGCGCTGGGCGCGGCTGCGGCGCACCTGGCCGGGTCCGTGCTGATGACCTTCGCGGGCATCGGCACCGTCGTGTGGCTGAAGGGCTGAACCGCGGAGTCTCGACCTTGCAAGGATCATTCCTCAGGTTCTACGTGCACGAGAGCGACCAGGTCCACGGGCGACCGGCTTGGGAATGGCTCCTCGAGCGGGCGAACGGCCTGGGCGTGCGCGGCGGTTCGGCGTTCCGCGCGATGGCCGGTTTCGGCAGTCACCACGTGCTGCACGAGAGCACGTTCTTCGAACTCGCCGGCACGCTGACCGTGGTGGTCGAGTTCATCGTGACCGACGACGAAGCCGACCAGCTGTTCGACATCGTCCGGCGCGAGCACCTGCGCTTGTTCCACGCGAGCATCCCGGCGCAGTTCGGCATGACGGGCGAAGGCGAGCCGACCTGATCGGGCCGGTCCGAGGCCGAAGGTCGTCATCTGCCGGTGGGAGCGAGCACGTCCCTGTGCTCGATGTCAGATTGTCGCCCCGCCGACCGTCGGACGGTTACGAATTCGCGTCAATCAATTACTATTGAGCGACAGGCGTCTTAAGGACTTTCCACTTGCCGCGCAACGCGACTCCTGGACGAGCGGCGCCGGTGCCGGACCTCGCGGCCCGGTCGCTGGTTCCGAAGGGCATGGTCCGGATGGCGCCGACGATGGCGCTCCCCGCGCTGCTCCGCGACCACGGAGTCGACCCGGTACCGCTCCTGCGGGAATTCGGCCTCGAACTCACACAGTTCGACGAGCCCGACGACACGCTCTCGTTCGCGGACCGCTCCCGGCTGCTCGCGCGTTGCGCGGAGGCGGCGCGTTGTCCGCATTTCGGACTGCTGGTCGGGCAGACGAACGGCCTCGCGTCGTTCGGCGTGCTCGGCTACCTGATGCAGAGCGCCCCGGACCTGAGGACGGCGCTCGCGATCGCGGTCCGCCACTTCCCGCTGCACAATCCCAATTCCGCGTCGGCGCTCGTCGAGCGGGACGGTCGGGCCGTGTTCAGTCACACGATCCTCGACCCCGGCGTCGAGGGTCGCGAGCAGGTGCTCGACCTTTCGCTCGGCATCATGATGAATGCGATGCGGTCGCTGTGCGGTCACGAGCTGCGGCCGATCGAGGTGCGCCTCGCGCGTGCGCGGCCGCGGAACGTCAAGCCCTACACGGCGCTGGTACAGGCTCCCCTGGTCTTCGATGCGCTCGAGACGGCCGTCATCATTCCGGCCCTCTGGCTCGACCGGCCCCTGCGTACGGCGGATCCCCTGCTGCACCTCTTCATGCAGCATCGCATGGACGACCTCGAGGCGCAGTCCGGCGAGGACGTGGCGAGCCAGCTGCGACGCATGTTGCCGGCGCTCGTGGACAGCGGCAATGCGACGCTGGCGGATGCCGCGAGGCGGCTCGGGCTGGGCGTGCGCACGCTGAACCGCCGTCTCGCCGTCGAGGGGACGAGCTACGCGAAACTCAAGGACGAAGCGCGGCAATCGCTGGCCCGCCAGTTGCTGCTCGGTACGACCCTGCCGATCGGCCGGATCGCCGAGCACCTCGGTTATGCGCACGCCGGCGCCTTCACGCAGGCCTTCCGCCGCTGGTCCGGCATGGGGCCGGCGCAGTGGCGCGCGCGCGGCCATGCCGTCCAGGTCGCGGCCGGGACGGATTGAGTATGATGCCGGCCCCTGTCCCGGTCCGGATCCTGGGAGGCGCGTGACGAATCTGCTCCAGGTCGTGCTGCTCGGCATCATCGAGGGCATCACCGAGTTCCTGCCGATCTCCAGCACGGGGCACCTGCTGATCGCCGAACACTGGCTCGGCCGCCGCTCGGAGCTGTTCAACGTCGCGATCCAGGCCGGTGCGATCCTCGCCGTCGTGATCATCTACTGGCGCCGGCTGTGGGATCTCGCGCTGCACTTCTCGCGGCCCGCGAACCGCGACTACGCCCTGAAACTCGTGGCCGCCGTGGCGATCACCGTGGCAGGCGGACTGCTCGCCAAGAAGCAGGGGCTCGAGCTGCCCGAGACCGTGGCGCCGGTCGCCTGGGCGCTGGTGCTCGGCGGGGCGGCGATCTTCGCGATCGAGGCGCACACGAAGCGACGGCCGCCGAGTGACACCCTCACCTGGCGGGTTGCGTTCTGGGTCGGCCTGGGACAGATCCTCGCCGCGGTCTTTCCGGGGACCTCGCGCTCCGCGGCCACGATCTTCGCAGCGATGCTCGCCGGCATGACGTCCCGGGCGGCGGCTGCGGAGTTCTCGTTCCTGGTCGGCATCCCGACGATGTTCGCCGCGACGGCCTACGAGTTCCTGGATCTCTACCGCTCAGGGGGGATGGCCGGGGAGAACTGGACCGAACTCGGCGTCGGCTTCGTCGTGTCCGCCGTCGTGGCCTTCGCCGCGGTGAAGTGGCTGCTGCGCTACGTGCAGACGCACGACTTCAATGCCTTTGGCGTCTACCGCATCGCGCTCGGCCTGGCGCTGCTCGTCGCCGTCGATTGAACACAGGTCGAAAGGACGCGGGGCGGTCGTGAAGCGTGCATTGCGACATGCGGTCTGGGCGCTCGCGCTCGTCGGCTGGGCGAGCGGCGCGCAGGGCGAAGTGCCCGATGGACCCGCGGACGCCGAAGGCCACCTCGGCATCGTCGCAGTGGCGCCGGGCTATGCGGGTCGCGCCGACTCCGAGGCTCGGTGGATCCTCTTCCTCGACGGATTCATCGACGACGGCGCCACGCTCCGGCTCGCGCGGCTGCTCGAGCGGCAGGGCATCCACGGCGCGGTCGTGTACCTGAATTCGCCCGGCGGGCACCTCGTCGAGGCCATGGCACTCGGCCGCATGCTGCGCTCGAGTGGCTGCGACACCAGCGTCGGTGCGCGCGCTGCGGACGGCGTGCAGCCGCGTGCGGGCCGTTGCTACAGCGCCTGTCCATTCGCGTACGCCGGCGGCGTGCACCGGTCGCTCGAGCCCGGCTCGACGCTCGGCGTGCATCGCGCGGAGAACAGCGTGCCCGTCCCGGACGGCGACGCGTTCCAGGACCGCGTGCTCCAGCAGTCGACCGAGTACCTCGACGAGATGGGCGTGAGCACCGGCCTGCTCACGCTCGTGGCCGGAGCACCGCACGACGCGATCCGCGAGATCAGCGTCCAGGAAGCGGAGGGCCTCCATCTCGTGACTCCGCCCGCACGTGCCGGGGAGGCTAGTCGAGGTGCGGGTAGCCCGTGATGCGCTGGATCTCGGTGTAGAGCGGCGCGAGGCGTGAGTACATGCGCCGGTAGACGCGTTCGTAGAGCGCGTCGTAGGTCGCAACGTTTTCCGAGATCGGCTCGAACCGGCGCCCGATGCGCGTCATGCTCGCGACTGCGGTCGCGAAGTCCGAGTGCAGTCCGGTGCCGACGGCGCAGTCGATGGCGGCGCCGAGTCCCGAGGTCTCGTGCGTGTGCGGGCGCGAGGTCGGCAGGTTGAAGATGTCGGCCGTGAGCTGCATGGCCGCATCGGACTGCGAGCCGCCGCCGCTCACGCGCAACTCCGTGAGGCGCAGGCGTCCGCGCCGCTCGATCCGCTCGCGACCTTCGCGCAGCGCATAGGCGAGCCCTTCGAGGATCGCCCGGTAGAGATGCGCGCGCGTGTGCACGTCGCCGAAACCGATCACCGCGCCCTTCGCGTCCGGTCCGGGTTGCCGGATGCCCGGGCTCCAGTAGGGCTGCAGAGTGAGCCCCATCGAGCCGGGCGGCACCGTGCCCACCATCTCGTCGAACAGGACTTCCGGTGCGACGCCGAGCACCTCGGCAGCCGCGCGCTCCGGGTGACCGAACTGCTCCTTGAACCAGTTGACGAGCCAGTACCCGCGGAAGATCTGGACTTCGCAGCTGTATTGCCCCGGGATGGCCGCGGGATAGGCGGGCGCGCCGGGCGTCGCCTCGAAGTAGCGGGCGGTCGTCACGTTGATGGTCGCCGTGGTGCCGTAGGAGAGCGCGCCGGTCGTCGGCGAAATCACACCGGAGCCGAGGATTTCGCAGGCCTTGTCGGCGGCCGCGGCGATCACGGGCGTGCCGGCACGCAGGCCCGTGGCCGCGCTTGCCGCAGCCGTCACCTCGCCAAGTGCGCCACCCACCGGCTGCAGGTCGGGCAGCTGATCGCGCTGCACGGCGAGCGCCCGCCACTTCCAGTTGCGGCCGGCCGCCCACTGCAGGCGCTCGAAATCGAACGGCAGATATCCGACCTGCGACCCGATCGAGTCGACGAAGCGGCCGGTGAGGCGCTGGTTCAGCAGCCCCGACACGAGGAGGAACCGGTGCGCTGAGCGATGCACCTCGGGCTCGTGCTGTGCCAGCCAGTTGAGTTCTGCTTCGTGACGGAAGTGCTCGACGGCGCGCGCATGACCCGCGAGCCGGAACGCCAGCGGCCACCAGGGTCCGAGGCCGGGCACCCGGGAAGCGCGCCGCTGGTCGAGCCAGATGATCGCCGGGCGCAGGCAGCGTCCGTCGCGGTCCACCGGCACGATCGTGGCGCGCTGGGTCGTCACGGCCACGCCGCGCACGGCGTCACGCCAGCGCGGCTGCTCCGACCACAGGGCGAGGCAACAGCGGGCCGCGGCCTGCCAGAAGCCGTCGCCGTCGTGTTCGAGCCAGCCCGGGCGCGGCACGACGTAGTCGCGCAGCGACTCCTGCGCCCGGCCGACGAGTTCGCCCGTCGCATCGAACAGCAGCGCACGCACGCTCTGCGTGCCGCAGTCGATCGCGAGCAGCAGGTCGCCGTGCGCGCTCACGGCGGCGGGCCGGTCACGTTGTCGCTCGCGAGCAGGCCCGTCGGATCGAAGTGCCGGAAATTCGCCGCGATGGCTTCCATGCCGACCGGCCCCTTTTCGGCTGGCAGAAACGGCGCGTGGTCGCGACCGACGCCATGCTGGTGCGTGATCGTGCCGCCGCTCGCGACGATCGCCTCGCTCACGGCGCGCTTGAGCGCGGTCCAGCGCCGCATGGCCGTCGCCTGGTCGGGGCCGATGCGGAACAGGAACGTCGAGTAGGCGCTCGATCCGGTCGCGTAGACGTGCGACAGGTGCGTGTACGCATGGCAGCGCTCGCCGAACTGCCCGAGCGCGCGGTGGCCGGCGGATTCCAACGCTTCGACCGTGGTGGTCGTCGCGTGCCAGGGCACGGCCGTCTCCATCGTGTCGACCGCCCAGCCCGCTTCCCAGAGCGCGTTGCGCAGGTAGACGGTCGCGAAGCGGCCCTGTGCCCACTTGTCGCCGAGCCGGGTTCCGGTCGACACGCCTCCGTGGGCGCTGAGCACGGTTCGCGCCTGCTGCCACGTGGCATCGGCCTGCGCGCGCGTTCCGGTGAGCCCCAGCATCATCAGCGTCTTGTGCTCGCCGGCGCCGCGCCAGCCGAGGTAACGCTCCAGCCATGCGATCTGCCGTGCGTGTCCGGCGAGCGCGAGCAAGGTGCGCGTCTCCACGGCGTTGGAGAGGCGCAGCATCGAGAGCGGCACGCGCAGCTGGACGAGCGCGCGCGTGGCTGCGACACCCGATTCCCAGTCGGGCAGGAACACGCCGACGAACCGCTCGACCTCGGGCAGGCGGCTCACGCGCACGATCGCCTCCGTGATGACCCCGATGCGCCCTTCGGAACCGAGCACGCATTCGCGCAGGTCGGGACCTGCCGCGCTCGCCGGGAACGGGGGAATGTGGAGCGTGCCGCGTGGCGTTTCGACCGTGCCGCCCGCGAAGAGCTGCTCGATCCGTCCGTAACGCAGCGACTGCTGACCGGAGGAGCGGCTCGCGATCCAGCCGCCGAGCGAGGCGTACTCGAAGCTCTGCGGGAAGTGGCCGAGCATCAAGCCGCGCGGACGCAGTGCCGCCTCGAGGTCGGGTCCGATCACCCCTGCCTGGAAGCGTGCGAGTTGCGAGACCTCGTCGAGCTCGAGCAGGGCGTTCATGCGCCGCATGTCGAGCGTGAGGCAGGGACGCTCGCCGGCCTGAGGCTGGAGGTGTCCGGCCACGCTCGTGGCGCCGCCGCAAGGGATCACCACCACGTCGTGCGACCGGGCCCAGGCGAGCAGTTCCCGGACCTCGGCACCATTCTCCGGTCGTGCGATGCCGTCAGTGATGCGTCCGACATCCCCGAAACGCAGGCCGATCCAGTCGCCGAGGCTCTGGCCCACGCCGTAGCGCACGCGATCTTCGGCGCGGATCGAGACGAGCGGGTGCAGTTGTGGCAATCGCGCGAGTCTGGACGGCTGCTCGCGGTCGAGCCGTGCACACACGTCCTCGAGCGTGGCGCTCGGGGTCGCCGTTCCCGGTCCGACCGTCGCGCAGATGAATTCGGCGGCTGCGGCGGGCACCGTGGCCGCGATCGAGTCGTCACCCCAGCCGTTCCAGCGTCTCATGGCGTCGGCTCCTTTGCAGCTAGCGGCCGGCGCGACGCCTGCTCGAGCGCGAGGCAGTGCGCGACCTGCCGGTCGCACTCGTCGGCCGTCCAGCCGAGCAGCGGCGCCATGGCGCGCGCCGCGGGCTGCAACGAGTCGCGGCCGGCGTCCGCGTCGAACCAGGCCCGCGCGCTGCGACGCACCCAATAGTCTTCGAGCGTCAACGCGCCCTCGCGCAGCACGGCCTGTCGGACCTCGGCGGCGACGTCACCGCCATCGACCACGACTGCGGCGGCCTCGTCGCCGTACAGGCTCGCGAGTCGGTTCGCGGCTTCCGCGTCCGTGGCGAGATGCGCGATCTCGGCGGCATCGAGCGCCCTTGCGCCGCCCACGAGGGGCTGCGTCGCCGTCACGCAGGGCAGGGCTGGCCGGCCGAGCCGCCCAACGCAGAGATCGACCACGTTCTCGGCCATGGCCCGGTAGGCGCTCAGCTTGCCGCCCGCGATCGAGATCAGGCCGGCCGGCGAGGTCCAGATCTCGTCCTCGCGCGACACTTCCCCCGGCTTCTTGCCGGGCTCGGAGACCAGCGGCCGGATGCCGGCCCATAAGGCGACGAGATCGCCGTCGTCGATGGGCGCCGTGCGCAGGTTTCGTTCAGCGGCCTCGCGGAGATAGTCGACGTCCGCACGGTTGAATTCCGGCCAGTACTCGGTCCGCTCGTGCAGGACGTCCGTCGTGCCGAGGTACGTGTAGCGCCCGTGCGGGACGGCGAACGCCATGCGCTTGTCGGGCGTCGGCAGCACGACCGTGTTGCGCACCGGCAGGCGCTCGCGCTGCAACACCAGGTGGATGCCGCGGCTCAGCGTGAGGCGTCGGTCACGCTGCCCGCTTTCGAGCGCGCGCACTTCGTCGACCCAGACGCCGGCGGCGCTCACGACGAGGCGCCCCTGCACGATGGCCTCGCGTTCGTCGCCGGGCAGCGTGGATCGGACGCTGATGCCGGTCAGGCGACCGCCCTCCTGCAGCAGGCCGGTCACGCGCGCGTAGCTCACGACCGTTGCGCCGGCGGCGCGCGCGGAACGCAGGTTGGCGAGCACCAGCCGGGCGTCGTCGGTCAGGAACTCGGTGTATTCCACTGCACCCTTGAGGTGCTGCGTGTTCATCACCGGTTCGCGGCGCACGAGTTCGTCGGTGCCGAGCACTTCGTGGCGCTCCGCAACGGGCACTTCGCCGAGCCGTTCGTAGAGCCAGAGCGCGGCCCGCAGAGCGGCGAGCGAGGAGGTGGACCGCGCCGGGATCAGGTAGCGCTGCGGTTTCGCAAGGTGCGGCGCAATGCGCCGCAGGACCTGGCGCTCACGGGCCGTCTCCCGCACCAGCCTCACGTGACCTTGCGGCAGGTAGCGCAGCCCGCCGTGGATCATCTTCGAACTGCGGCTGCTCGTGCCGCTCGCGAAGTCCTGCGCTTCGACGAGCGCGACGTCGAGCCCGCGCAGTGCGGCGTCGCGCGCGATGCCGGCGCCGGTCACACCGCCGCCGATCACGACCAGGTCGAATCGCCGACGTTCCAGCGAGGTGAAGCTCCGTGCCCGGTCGCGCCCGTCGAGCCTGTCGTCCATTGCCACCGTCCGTGCCTCGTGCCGCACGGCATGTTAACGCGTGCCTTGCCCGGGCACCTCGGCGCCTGTGGGGTCGCCTAGCCTTCCGACAGCCAGGACTTCAGCCGAGCGTAGACCTCCGGGCGCCCGAGCAGGTCGAGGTGGCCCATGTCACGTCCGATCCACTGCCGCGCCTTCGGCAGGGCGAGCGCACGCGCGGGGTCGGCGTGGTGTCCGAGCGCGCTGTCGACGGGCACCAGGCCGTCGCCGACCAGGCGTTCCGCGAGCGCGCTGCGGTGCTGCCCCAGCATCGCGGCCGCCGCGTAACAACGCACGCCCGCCGGCAGCGGCACGAATGCGTGCGGCTCGTCCGTGACGCTGCCGTGGCGCAGATCCTTGATGCCGGCACTGCGCATCCGGCCGATCCGGGTGAAGGGGGCAGAGTAGGGACTCAGGTCCATGACGAAATCGAGCCCGTGGCCGCCCTTCTCGAGCGGCGCGCCCTGGTGCGGAGTGCCGAGGAAGACGAGCGCCTCGAGTTGGCCTGGCCAGTCGTGGCCGGAGAGCGCGCCGCAATGGCAGGCGCTGCGCGCCACGAGGCCTCCCATGCTGTGGCCGACGATCACGATCTCGTCCACCGGTTGCGGCCAGTGCCGCACGACGGTCTCCAGGAGTTCGGCGAGATGTCGCCCGTTCGTGCCGATGCCGAGGCCCGTGTTGTAACGCAGGTAGAGTGGCGTGAAGCCGAGTTCGGCCGCGAGCGCGGCGCCGTGATCGTGGCCGTCGCGCAGCCAGTGGCGTTCGTTCAGGCACAGGCCGTGGATCAGCACGAGGAGCCGGCGACCCGGTGAGCGGCGCTGTCCGTGCTGCGGCGCGGGCGCAGGGTCCTGCGGATCGATCACGCGCTCGTCCAGCCGCAGGCTCATATCGAGTCCGAGCGGATTGCCGGTGCGAGCGAGGTGATCGCCGTACACACCGTTCAGCGCCGACAGGAATGCGTCTCGCCCGGGCGTCGACTCGCCCGCGGGCCAGAGGGACTCGAGCGGTCCGAGGCCGGCGTCGACGCCCCGGCCGAGCAGCCGCATGCCGCCGCGCACGCCGCGATAGACCACTCCCGTGACTCCGCCGGTCGGCTCCGCGACTGCTCGGCCGAGCGGACCCGGTCGCTGCTGGATGGTGCGGTGCATGTGCTCGACGAGGTCGGTCACGCCCGTCGCCGCGTCGAACGCCAGCCGGGCCGCGCCGCGCAGGTCGGACAAACGGAGCCGCGTGGTGTCTGGCATCGGTCTCCTCCGGATCAGTCGCCGAGCGCCCTGATCACTTCGATGGGGGACCTGCGGATGGCGCGCAGCAATGCGCGCGCCGGCCCGGTCGGCACGCGCCGCCCCTGTTCCCAGTTGCGCAGCGTCGCGAGCTCGATGCCGATGAGTTCGGCGAACTTCGGCTGGCTGAGCCCCGTGGCGGCGCGGACCGCGCGCACGTCGACGTCGTCTGCCGCCATGGCGCGCGGCCGCTTACGCCCCGGCGCCAGCACCAGCCGCGCCAGCCGCTCGCGCCGGCGGCGGCGCAGGACCCGCGCCGTGGCGAGCAGTTGTTCGAAGACCTCGCGATCCATCCGTCACCGCCTGCGCGCGGCGGGATGCCGCGCGCCCCGAAGATAGTGCGCCAATGGCGTAGGTACGTCAACGGCGTATGGATATCACGCGGCGAGACTGGCCTCGCCCGTGACGGCGGCCCGCGGGCCAGGCCTGCAGGCCCGATCCACACGCCCGGTAGATCTCGCAATGGCGCCCGGTCCGGTGCCGCGACTAGAATGCCGCATCCCATCGACCCCCTCGCCGAGACCGAACCATGAGCAACTTCGAGCAGCAGAAGACCAAGTTCCGCACCCAGCCCGGCTTCATCGCGGCGCTCGACCAGAGCGGCGGCAGCACGCCGAAGGCCCTCAAGCTCTACGGCATCGCCGAGAGCGAGTACTCCGGCGACGCGCAGATGATGGACCTGATCCATGCCATGCGGACGCGCATCATCACCAGCCGGTCGTTCAATGGCGACCGCATCCTCGCCGCGATCCTGTTCGAGAACACGATGGACCGCGACATCGAGGGGCGTCCCACGGCGGATTATCTGTGGAACGTGAAGAGGGTCGTCCCGATCCTGAAGGTGGACAAGGGGCTCGAGGCCGAGGCACGCGGCGTGCAGCTCATGAAGCCGATGCCGGACCTCGACGGGCTGCTCGCGCGCGCGAAGGCCAAGGGCATCTTCGGCACCAAGATGCGCTCGGTCATCAAGCAGGCCGATGCGGCCGGCATCGAGGCGATCGTCGACCAGCAGTTCGCAGTGGCGCGTCAGATCATCGCCGCCGGCCTCGTGCCGATCATCGAGCCCGAGGTCGACATCAAGTGCCCGGACAAGGCGGCCGCCGAGGACCTGCTGAAGGCAGGCATCATGAAGCGCCTCGACGAACTGCCGGACGGCCAGCTCGTGATGCTGAAGCTCACGATCCCGACGCGCGACAATCTCTACGCCGACTGCATCCGGCATCCGCGCGTGCTGAAGGTCGTCGCGCTGTCGGGTGGCTACTCCCGCGAGGAGGCGAACCAGCGGCTCGCGCGCCAGAAGGGCATGGTGGCGAGCTTCTCGCGGGCGCTGACCGAAGGGCTCACGGCGCAACAGTCGGCCGCGGAGTTCGATGCGGCGCTCGACCAGGCCATCGAGAGCATCTTCCAGGCCTCCAAGACCTGAGCGCGGGGCGCCGCTTGCGGCGCGCTCAATCGGCCGGGCAGCCGGCGGGCCACGCGCGCTCGAGGATCGCCCGGCAGTCCACGCCACGCGGCAGCGTGCCGAAGTTGCGGTGGCCGGCAGGCGCGAGGCGCGAAGCGCAGTAGGCCTCGCTGACCGCGTTCGGCGCGTGCTGCAGCAGGAGCGCTGACTGGATCGCGAGCGCCATGCGGTCGACGAGGTCGCGGGCGCGGAACTCGGCTTGGGCGGGATCGCGCAGGTCGGCGTCGAGCGCGGCCAGGTGCGCGTCGAGCGCCGCATGGGCGCCGCGGGCGCGGCCGACTTCGGCGCGAAAGGCCTCGACCGTGGCCGGCGTCCGCTGCATGGCGCGCAGCGCATCGAGACACTGCACGTTGCCGCTGCCCTCCCAGATCGCGTTGACGGGCGATTCGCGGAACAGCCGCGGCATCATGCTGTCCTCCATCACGCCGCTGCCGCCGATGCACTCCATCGCCTCGTAGGCGTGCGCGGGCGTGCGCTTGCAGATCCAGTACTTGCCGACCGGCACGGCGAGACGCACCAACAGGTCCTCGTGCTCGTCTGCGGCCCTGGCGTCCATCGCGCGTGCCATGCGCATCGTGAGGGCGAGCGCGCCTTCCTGCTCGAGCACGAGATCGGCGAGCACGTTGCGCATCAGCGGCTGGTCGATGAGCCGCGCGCCGAACGCCGAGCGCAGGCTGCAGTGGTGGACGGCCTGGGCCACGGCCATGCGCTGGCCCGCGGTCGAGCCGATCATGCAGTCGAATCGCGTCATGGCGACCATCTCGATGATGGTGCGCACGCCGCGGCCCTCCGCGCCGACCATCCACGCGAGCGCGCCACGCAGTTCGGTTTCGCTGCTCGCGTTCGAGGCGTTGCCCATCTTCTTCTTGAGGCGCAGCACCTGCAGCGGGTTCTTGCTGCCATCGGGCCGCCAGCGCGGCATCAGGAAGCACGAGAGGCCACCCGGCGCCTGTGCGAGCACCAGGAAGGCATCGCACATCGGCGCAGACACGAAATACTTGTGGCCGACCAGCTCGTAGGCTTCGCCCGGCCCGCCCGCGCCGACGGGGAAGGCCCGCGTCGTATTGCTGCGCACGTCGGAGCCGCCCTGCTTCTCGGTCATCGCCATGCCGACGGTGAGGCCGGCTTTCTGCTCCGCCGGTACGTTGCGCGGATCGTAGTGGCGGGCCGTGATCCGCGGCTCCCACGCGGCGGCGAGATCGGGTTGCTGCCGCAACGCCGGCACGACGGCGAAAGTCATGGTGATCGGGCAGCCATGCCCTGCCTCGACTTGCGAGTGCAGGTAGGACTTTGCCGCCCGCGCGACGTGGGCGCCACGCCGCGGATCGGTCCACGGGGAACTGTGCAACCCGTGCTCGATGGCCGTGGACATCAGCGCGTGGTAGGCCGGGTGAAAACGCACGAGGTCGATGCGATTGCCGAAGCGGTCGTGCGTGTCGAGTTCCGGCTGGAACCGGTTTGCTAGGGCGCCGAGTTCGAGGTATTCCGCGGCTCCCACGTGCGCGCCGAACGCGTCGAGATCGGCTTCCGCCCAGGCGGCGCCCTCGCGGATGACCGCCTCGCGCAGGGCCGCGTCGGTCGCGTACAGGTTGCAGTCCTGCAGTTCGCGCGCGACGTTGCGCACTTCGTGGGTGTCGGCCAGAAAGCGGGCGGGCATCGAGTTGGCAGTCTCGTACATGGTCAGGTTCTCGCGTTTAGCGGGTCGGGCAGGAAGGAAAGCGGCACGCCGCCGCCGCGGGGTCCGGGCGCGAGGCGCAGCCGGCGCCAGACCGCACGGCCGGCCGCGTCGTGCCGGCGGACGGCCTCGGCGAGCGCGCGGCGTTCGTCGGTGTCGACAAGGGGCGCGGGGAGCAGCGGGTCGAAGACCAGCTTGCGGATCGCCGCATTGCCGAGCAGGTAGGCCTCGCGTGCCGCAGTCTCCTCATCGAGCTTCGCCGCGCGTGCCGCCCACGCCTCGAGTTCCAGCCGGGTCGAGCGGTATGCGCGGGTGAGTGCGGCGCCGTCCCACAACGCGCGGGCGCGCGCCTCGCGCACCATATCGAGCTGCGTGGCGGCGAACACGGCAGCGTCGCCGAGCCCCAGCCTCTGCAGGCGCCCCCGTACGCCATCGACTCCGCCGACGAGGTTGTCCGGGCGCAAGCACAACCCGCGATCCAGTTCGCGCAGTCCGAGCATCGCGAGCGCTCGCTCGCGGGTGCGCAGCGCCGCCCGGTCGCTGCGCCCGAGGGGCCCGACGTGCACCGCGATCCAGCCCCCGTGCCAGTCCTGTACGCGCTCCTCGGCGCTGCGCCACGTGGCGACGTCCCCGGCCAGCGCGATCGCGCGGGGCCCGAGTCGGTAGACGCCGCGTCCGGCGGACTCGATCAGGTCCGCACCGGCCAGCCGCACGAGCGTGACGCGCACGCTGTTCTCGCGGATGCCGAACAGGGCGCAGCTCGCAATGGCCGCGCGCACCGTCAGGCCTCGACCCCCCGCTGCCAGCAGCAGGTTCAGGAGCAGGGAGCGGGGTGCCGTCCTTGCGATCATTACGTGAAAAGGCCAAATCGCGCGAGGTACGTAACATTACAATGTTCACAAGCAAATGTCATGAGCTGTCATATCAATTCCTAACTTTCGGCAGGTTCCTGCCCGGTCGCGCCCGGTCTATCGTCTCGCCATCCCGCCATCCCGCCATCCCGCCATCCCGCCATTCCGCCGTCGCAGGAGCCGTCCATGCCGGAATTCTTCCCACTCCCGCTGAGCGGCCTCGAGCCGCCCCTGTCCGAGATGGAGCGCGCGGTGCAGGACAACGTGCACCGCTATGCCGTCGAGGTCATGCGCCCGCTCGCCCCGGTGCTCGACAAGCTGCCGGCCGAAGCCGTGCCGGCGCCGGACTCGCCGCTCTGGGGCGCGCTCGCCAAAGCGGCCGACCTCGGGCTTTCCATCCTCGCGATGGCCGAGCTGCCACCGGTCGAGCGCGTGAGGCTGCTCGCCATCGCCACCGAAGAACTCGCGTGGGGCGACGGCGGCCTCGCCGGCGCGATCCTCGTCAACAACTTCCCGGTCATGTACTCGCTGCTCGCGGGCAACCTCGAGATGGCCCGCTACTGCGAGGGCAAGCTCGGTTGCTGGGGCATCACGGAGCCGGATCACGGCAGCGACATGCTCGACGCCACCGGCGTGATCGCCGCGGCGAACGGCAGCTATGGCAAACCGAACTGCACGGCACGAATCGCGGGCGACAAGGTGATCGTCAACGGCCAGAAGTCGGCCTGGGTTTCGGGCGCCATGACGGCGCAGGTCTGTGCGCTCTTCTGTCACCACCAGGACGAGCAGGGTCACGTCCGGCCGGGCGTGGCGGTCATCGTGCCGCTCGACCTGCCCGGGGTCTCACGCGGCAAGCCGCTCGACAAACTCGGCCTGCGCGGCCTGAACCAGGGTGAACTCTACTTCGACCAGGTCGAGGTGCCGGTCTCCCATCTCCTCGCTGGTCCCGACCGCTATGCGGACCTCGCCTATCACATGCTCTGCGAAGCGAACCCCCACGTCGCCTGCGTGGCGGTCGGCATCGCCCGCGCGGCCTTCGAGCAGGCCTGGGAATACTCGCACCGCCGTCGCCAGGGCGGGGTGCCGCTGATCCAGCACCAGCACGTGCGCTTCCGCCTGTTCGAGATGTTCCGCAAGGTGGAAGCGGCGCGGGCGCTCACGCGCCGCGTCGTCGAATACAACGCCACCGCCGCACGTCCCTCGATGCTGGCCTCGACCTCGGCCAAGGTCACCGCGACGCAAACGGCGTTCGAGGTCGCCTCCGATGCCCTGCAGATGTTCGGCGGCAACGGCGTGAGCCGCGAATACCCGATGGAGAAACTGTTCCGCGATGCCCGCGCGATGCTGATCGCCGACGGCAACAACGAGGTGCTCGCCATGAAGGGCGGCAGCGACCTCGTCAACCCGGACTGGCTCTGAGGCGCGGCCATGAAGATGCACGCATACGTCGCTGGCGTCGGCATGACGCGCTTCGGCAAGCACATGGACCGGACGTTGAAAGGGCTCGCCGGAGAGGCGATCCGCCTCGCGCTCGCGGATGCACGCCTCGACGGCTCGGCGCTGCAGGCGGCGTGGATGGGCAATGCCGCGGCGGGCATCGTCATCGGCCAGGAAATGATCCGTGGCCAGGTGGCGTTGCGCGAGATGGGCATCGGCCGCATTCCCGTCGTCAACGTCGAGAACGCCTGCGCCTCGTCGTCGACCGCATTCCAGCAGGCGGCCGCCATGGTCACCGCGGGCCTGTACGACGTCGTGCTCGCGTGCGGCAGCGAGAAGCTGTTCCACGAGGACAAGGCGCGCAGCCTCGGCGCATTCACCAGCGCCGTGGACGTCGAGGACCCGAGCGCGGCGGTCGGGATGATGCAGCGCCTGGCGGCCGAGATCGGCGAGCCGTTCGACGTGGCGAGCGCCGGCGTCAACCGTTCGATCTTCATGGACATCTACGCCGCGATGGCGAAGAAGCACATGCACCGCTACGGCAGCACTCGCGAGCATTTCGCGATGGTCGCCGCCAAGAACTCGCTGCACGGCAGCCTCAATCCGCGCGCGCAGTTCCAGGAGCGGGTGAGCGTCGCCGACGTGCTCGCGGCCCGCACGGTCGTCGATCCCCTGACCCTGCCCATGTGCTCGCCGATCGGCGACGGGGCGGCGGCGGTGATTCTCGTGAGCGAGCGCAAGGCGCGCGAAATGGCGCTCGGCCGGCGCGTCCGTGTCGCGGCCTCGGCCCTGGTCTCGGGCTGGGACACGGCTCCGGGCGAATCGGTCGGCGGGCTAGCGGCGCAGCAGGCCTACGAGGCCGCGGGCCTCGGCCCGGCGGATCTCTCCTGCGTCGAACTGCACGATGCCTCGGCGCCCTCCGAACTCGTCGCGTACGAATACCTCGGTCTGTGCGGCCCGGGCGAGAGCATTCGCCTGATCGAGAGCGGCGCCACGCGGCTCGGCGGCCGCCTCCCGGTCAACACCTCGGGCGGACTGCTGCGCAAGGGGCATCCGGTGGGTGCCACCGGTTGTGCGCAGGTCGTCGAATTGACCGAGCAGCTGCAGGGTCGCTCCGGGCCGCGCCAGGTCGAGGGCGCGCGCATCGCGCTCGCGCACAACGGCGGCGGCGCGATCGGCGCCGATGCGGCGGCCACGGTGGTGACGATCCTGGCGCGGGAGGATTGACGTGACCGGCTTCGATGCGCTGACGCTCGCCGGCGTGATCGAGAGGTGGGCGCGCGAGCAGCCCGACCTCCGCGTACTGACCGTGGAAGGGGCAGGTGTCCGCGAGGACGAGACGCGCAGCTATGCTGAGTTGTGGGACAAGGGCCGGGCCCTCGCGGCCGGGCTGCGCCGGCTCGGGGTAGGCACCGGGGACCGGGTCGGCACGCTGCTCGCCAATCACGCGGAGTTCGTCGATCTCATGGTCGCCGGTTCGCTGCTCGGCGCGGCGCTCGTGCCGGTCGATCCACGCACGAAGGGCGACAAGCTCGTCTACATGCTCGCTGCCGCGCGCTGCAAGGGCGTCGTCGCCGCCGACTACGCGTTGCCCGAGCTGCGGGCCGTGCGCGAACGCATCGCCGGGCTGCAGTGGGTCGTCGGGCTGCCGACCGACGAAGGCAAGGCCACGACGGCGCAGCTGCAGGCCATGGGCGTGCGTCCCTACGGCGAGGTGGCGGGCAGCGACCCGCGCGGCATCGAGTTCCCGGGCTCGGCGCCCGACAGCCCGATGGAGCTGATCTACACCTCCGGCACCACGGGCGACCCCAAGGGCATCGTGCTGACGCACCGGCGCTACTGCTCGACCTCGCAGATCGCGCCGATGCTGTTCGGCTACCGGGCCGGCGACCGCCTGTACTCGGGTCTCTCGCTCACTCACGCGAATGCGCAGGTGATCACGCTCGGAGCGTCGCTGGTGAATGCGATTCCCTGCGTGCTTTCGCGCCGCTTCTCGAAGTCGCGCCTCTGGGACATCACGCGGCGCTACGGCTGCACGAGTTTCACGCTGCTCGGCGGGATGACGACCGCGCTCTTTGCCGAGCCGCCGAAACCCGACGACGCCGACAACCCCGTGCGCTTCGTGATCTCGGCCGGCATGCCCGCCGCGATCTGGAACGAGTTCCGCACGCGCTTCGGCGTCGAGCTGCACGAGTTCTACGGCGCGGCGGAAGGCGGGCTCGCCGCCAATCCTCCGGGCGTGGGCCCGGTCGGCAGCATCGGCAAGCCGGTCCCGACCTTCGTGCATCGCATCGTCGACGACGAGGGTCGCGACGTGCCGGCCGACGCGAACGGCGAGCGCAGCGGCGAGCTGCTGTTCCGCAACGCCGACGGCACGCCGTGCACGGTCGAGTACGACGGTCACCCCGAGGCCAGCGCGCGCAAGTGCGCCGGCGGCTGGCTGCACATGGGCGACGTGGTGCGCGAGGACCGCGACGGCTGGCTGTACTTCCTCTACCGCAAGGGCAGCGGCATCCGGCGCAACGGCGAGTTCATCAACACGGCGTTCATCGAGAAGGCGATCGCCGAGGCGCCCGACGTCGACGACGTCTACGTCTATGGAATCCCGTCCGCGAACGGCGTGCCGGGCGAGAAGGACGTGGTCGCGGCCGTCGTGCCGAAGGACCCGGACCTCGGCGCGTTCGACGTGCAGGGCCTCTATCGCCGCTGCCGCCGCAGCCTCGAGGCCGGTTTCGTGCCGAGCTTCGTGCAGCTGCTGCACCAGATCCCGAAGACGGCCTCGGAGAAGCCGCAGGACCGGTTCCTCGTCGAAGACCTCGAGACTCACCGCGAGCGCGTGCACACCGAAGCGCGCTGACCCGCCCATCGGTCATCCCCACGGAGTACGACATGTCACCCGGACGCAAGGTCATCATCTACGGCGCCAACGGCTACACCGGCAAGCTGGTGGCCGAATCGCTGGCCCGGCGCCGCATTCCCTTCTTCTTCGCCGGCCGCAATCGCGACAAGCTCGAGTCCGCGCTCGCCATCGTGCGCGAGCGGCTGGGCACCGACGCCTGGAAGCTCGATGCCGAGATCGTCGCGGTGGACAGCCGCGTCGATGTCCTGCTGCCGGTGTTTCGCCAGTGCGCCGTCGTGATCAACGTCGCGGGGCCGTTCATGCAGGTCGCCTGGCCCGTGGTCGAGGCGGCCCTCGCGGCCGGTTGCCACTACCTCGACACGACCGGCGAGCAGGACTGGGTCCGCGCGATTGCCGAACGGTTCGGTCCGCAGTTCGCCGCGAAGGAACGGCTGATGGCTCCGGCCACCGCGTTCATGTGGTCGGCCGGGGCGCTGGCCGCCGCGGTCGTGCTCGAGGACCCGGAGATCGACTCGCTCGACATCCTCTACCAGGTGGACAACGCGCTGCCTTCCGAGGCGTCGACCAAGTCGTTCCTGCGCATGGTGTGCAACGACACCTCGCAGTACTACCTGGAGCAGAACGAGTACAAGGCGTGGCCGAACGACGTCGCCTACGACGTGTTCGTGCCCTATCGCAACGTGAAGATGCGCGCCCACCCGTGGGGCGGCGCCTGTGAGCCGGTGTGGTTCAAGGGACGCGCGCGCAACTGCCGCGTGCTCACGGTCGTCGGCGATCACATGCTCGAGCCCATCCTGCAGGCGATCCGTGCCTTCAACGCGCAGGCGCCCGGGCTCGACCAGGCGGGACGGGAAGCCATGACCAACGCCATCGGCGACCAGATCAATACGGGTGAGCCGCCCAAGGATCACCCCGACGTGCAACGCGGCGTCATCGTCGTGCACGGCCAGGGTCGAACGAAGACCACGACCTATGTGATGAACCTGTCGCCCGCCTACCTGTGGACCGGCGAGGTCAACGCGGAGGCGACGCGGCGGATTCTCGACGGGCAGCTCGGGCGGACCGGGTTCCAGTCAGTCGCCACGGCCTTCGACCACCGCGACCTGATCCGCACCTTCAACGCGCTGGGGTACTGCAGCGCGCTGCCGGGCTGAGAAGAGGGGACTCGCGATGGACTACACGAAGGCGTTTCGTCTCGACGGCAAGGTCGCGCTGGTCACGGGCGCCGCGCGGGGCCTCGGCGCGGAAACGGCAGAGGCGCTGCTGCAGGTGGGCGCGTCGGTGATGATCACCGACGTGCTCGAGGAGGCGGGCGAGCGCACTTGCGCCTCGCTCGCCGGGCGGCACGGCGGCCGCGTCGCGTTCCTGCGTCATGACGTGACGCAGGAAGCCGACTGGGAGACGGCGATCGCCGCCACGCTGCAGCGCTTCGGCGGCCTGCACGTGCTGGTCAACAACGCAGGCATCGAGACGGCCGCGTTTCTCGCCGACTGCGAACTCGCGGAGTTCCGGCGCACCCTCGCCGTGAACGTCGACGGTACCTTCCTCGGGATCAAGCACGGCATCCGCGCCATGCGGCCCGGCGGCGCCTGCGGGGCGGGCGGCTCGATCGTCAACCTGTCTTCGGTGGCGGGTCTCGTCGGCCAGCCGACCCTCGGGGCGTACGGCGCCTCGAAAGGCGCCGTGCGCCTGCTCACGAAGGCGGCGGCCATCGAGTGCGCGCGGCTCGGCTTCGGCATCCGCGTCAACTCCATCCACCCGAGCATCGTCAAGACCGAGATGGGCGTGAATGTCGTGCGCAACTTCGCGAAGTTCGGACTGGTGCCGGACGAGGCGTCGGCCGATGCGCTGCTCGAGAGCCTGCACCCGCTCGGTTACGGGAAGCCCTCGGATGTCGCGAGCGCCGTCGTGTTCCTCGCAGGCGACGGCGCGCGATGGATCACGGGCACCGAACTCGTCACCGACGGCGGGGCCTCCGCAACCTGAGCCCGCGACCGCCGCTACAGGAGGCCGCTGCGGCGCGCCGCGGCGATCGCGCCTGAACGGTTCCTGCATCCGAGCTTGCGATAGACGTTGTGCAGGTGCCACTTCAGCGTGCCCTCCGAGACGAAGAGCGCATCGGCGATTTCACGGTTGGACGCGCCGGTCTCGAGGAATCGCAGGATGCGCAGCTCCTTGCGCGTGAGCCCCTCGGGGCGCCGTGACGCGCTGCGTTGCGGCGTCGTCTTCAACCACTGCGGCAGGCGCATGTCCTCGTGGCCGCGCGCGACGTGGAGAAGGGTCGAGACGATGTCGAGATCGTCGAGGAACACGCGCCGGTAGCCGAAGCGCTCGCCGATCCCGAGCGCGACACGCCACGACTGCAGCGCCTCCGGTGTCCGGCCGCAACGCTGCAGCGCCGCCGCGTGCAGCAGCAGCAGTTCCACCCGCCGGTGGTGAAATCCCTTCTCGGTCGCGCGCACCAGGGCGGGGCCCAGCTGCGCGATGGCCATCTCCGCCTGCTCGCTCATGAGCAGCCGCGGCGCGACCCGTGCTGCCTTGTCGGCGACCATGTCGTACTGCGGATGGATGGCCCGGTCGAAATCCTGGGCCCGCGCCAGCTCGAGCGCCGCCGGCAGCTGCCCGAGGCGGCAGAGCCACACGCATTGCTCGCCGGCGAGCGTCACGCTGACGCGCGGCAGGTTGCGTCGCTGCCCCAGCCGGCGGCCGAGTTCGAGCGCCGCGAGTCCCGCGTCGGGCCGGCCGGCGTGGAACTCGAGCCGCGCCCGCGTCAGCGAGCTGAGCAGCACGAAGTCCGCGCTGCCGAGATCATCGAGCGCATCCGGGCTGGACTCGAGCGCCTGTTCGGCTGCGGATACGTCGTCGAATTCGTAGAGCACCGCGGCCCGGACGCCCTGCAGGTACGCCGCGTGTTCCGGATGACCGTGCAGTTCGCGCTCGATGTGCTGCAGACCCGAGTCCGCCACGTCGATCGCGGCCCGGAAGTCGCCGCGCTTGAGCAGCAGCAGGGACCGCAGCACGCGACTCCACGAGACTCCGAACCGGCCGCCGTCGGACTCGTGCACGGCCTCGCTCCTGAGGCAGTAGTCGAGCCCCGCGTCGATTTCGCCTGCGGACTTGCAGGCGAAGGCCGCGACATTGAGCACGTCCCCTCGATAACGCGCGCGCGCCGTGGGCCAGGCCGAGAGCCAGGCTTCCGCCACCGCGCGCAGGCCGCGAGCGTCGTCGCGCAGGGCGTCCCACATCATGCGCTGCACCGGCAGGGCGCAGCGGAGTTCGTCGGCGATCGCGCGGTCACCGCCGGGATCCGCGGCCAGACGCTGCGTGAGCGCCTCGAGACCGGCGAACGCTCGCTCGAACTGCACGACGTCGCGCCGGAAGACGAGCGAGAACACGTGGCTCAGGCGGATCAGCGGGTGGCGGTCGAGCACGTCGGCCGGAATGACGGGCAGCCAGCGCAGCAGGTTGGCGCCGTCGCCGAGCCGCTGCGCCGAGTCCTCGGCGGCCTTGAGCAACCAACGACAGGCGACGTCCCACTCACGGGCGCGGACGGCGCAGTCGATGGCATCGTCCGCCATCCCCTGCTCGAAGAGCCAGCGGCCGCCTGCCATCAGGCTCGCGCCGATCACCGACGCATCGCGCGGATCGTGCCGGCGCAGGTAGTCCCCCACGAGGTGGTGGAAACGGAACCAGCGCCCCTGGCGATCGAGCGGGATCAGGAACAGGTGGCGTCGCTGCAGTTCCGCCAGCAGGATGTCGGGTGAGACCTCACCGAGCGCCGCCGCGGCGAGCTCGGCACAGAAGCGGTCGAACTGCGCGAGCTGGTGGACCCGCCCGCGCTGCCCGGGCGGCAGGCGGCCGAACACCGCCTCGCTCAGGTACTCGAGCACGCCACGCTCGGTCGTCGCGAAATCCGTGATCAGGCGGCCCGCATCGGGCGCGTCGTTGAGCGCCAGGGCCAGGAGCTCGATCGCGGCCGGCCAGCCCTCCGTCTTCTGCTGCAGTCGGGCGAGCGCCGCCGGATCGAGCGAATGAGCGAGGCGCGAGGCGCAGAAGCGGCGCACCTCGTCGGAGTCGAAGGCGAGCGTGTGCTGGTCGATCTCGAGCAACTGCCCGCGCAGGCGCAGCTCGGCCTGCGGCCAGCCGATCGACTGCCGGCTGCCGACGACGAGGCGAAGTCCGGTCCCGGCCTGGTTGAAGAGCCACTCGACGACGGTCGCCGCGTCGGTGCCCGTGACGACGTGAGCATCGTCGAGAAACAGGATCGTCGGCCGCTCGCGGGCCGCGAGCCTCAGCGCGAGATCCTCGAGCATCACCGGAACATTCGACGCGGGCACGTTGCCGCGGAGATCGTCGACGCCGGGATTGGGGTCGCCCGTGCGCAGCGCGGCGTGCAGGTAGCGCAGCAGACGCCTGGGGTCGTTGTCGTTCTCGTCGAGATTCAGCCAGGCGACCGCTGCGCGCGGCGCCGCGTGTTCGGCGAGTGTCGCGTACCACTGCGCCATCAGCGTGGTCTTGCCGAAGCCTGTCGGCGCGACGACGGTCACGGCGCGCAATGTGCCGTCGAGCAGGCCGTCCGGCGGCGCGAGGCGCTGCCTCGGGACCTGCGCGCGGGCACCGAGCTGAGGCGCAAACTTGCTCTCGAGCAGGCTCATGCCTGGCCCGCGATCCGCGGCGCTTCCGGCGTCGCGCCGGCGCCGTCAGGCCTGTCGGATGACCTGGCTCGGCGTCGGCGCCGGCCAGCCCGCCTCGCGGCACACGCGCACGATGGCCTCGTTCGTGTCGAAATACACCTGCCAGTAGTGATCGGTGTGGGCGTACGGGCGCACGGCGATCACCGGTCCCACGAGATTCATGTCGAGCAGGCTGACCTCGGGCGCGGGCGCCGTCGCGACGTTCGGGATGGCGGCGACCGCCGCGCGAAAGCGCGCGATCGCATCGATGGGATCCACGCCGCCCGCGAGCTGCGCCGTGCGCTCGACCCGCCGCACCGGCAGCGCCGAGAAGTTCTGGATGGTGTCGCCGAAGATCTTGCCGTTGCCGACCACGGTCATCACGTTGTCCGGCGTGACGAGCGTGGTGCCGAACAGACCGAGCTCGTGCACCGTGCCGGTGACGCCGCCCACGCAGACGAAGTCGCCGACCTTGAACGGGCGCAGGATCATCATGAATGCGCCGGCGGCGAAGTTGCCGAGCATGCCGCTCCACGCCGCGCCGATCGCGACGCCGGCGCCGGCGAGCAGGGCCGCGAACGAGGTCGTCTCGATGCCGAAGTAGCCGAGGATGCCGAGGACCAGCGTGATGTTGAGGGCGATCGCGACGATGGATCCCAGGTACTTGATGAGCGTCGGGTCGACGTGGTTGCGGCCCATCGCCGCGCGCATCAGCGAGACGATCCAGCCGATCAGCCAGCGGCCGACGAACCAGAACGCGAGCGCGGCCAGGATCTTCATGCCGAGGTCGGTGGCCGTCGTGCCGAGCAGTTGCTTGAAGGATTGAGCGTCCACGGAAGGTCTCCTCGCGTCTGGTCAGTCTGTGGGCGTGCGGGACGGCATTGTTTCACCGGATCCGTTCGCGCACAAAGGGGCTCGCCGAAGCCGGGTCAGTTCTTGCGGAGGCGCCGGCGCGGCCCTGGCCGGATTGCGCGCGTCGCCCGATCCGGTGCGAATCGGGCCACGAGCTGCTCCTCCTGCTGCGTGGTCTCGCGCTCGGCGTCGAGCACGAACTCCCGGAACCTGTCGGCGATCTTCGTCGTCGGCAGGCCGGCGAGGGTGACGATGCCGTACTGCAGGTGCATCCAGGGCTCGCGCGCCAGCAGTACGAACCGTCCGCTCTCGAGCTCGGTCGCGATGCAGGACAGGGTGGTCGCCATGACCGCATCGGAACAGGCGACGATCCGCTTCACGCCCGCGAGCGAGCTGCACTCGATGGACGGGAACGGCCGCGGCGTGCCGACGCTGCGCACGGCGTCGCGATGTGACGCCAGCATCGGGTCGAGGATCCGCGGCGGGACACGCCCCGGGGTCACGACCGGCCATGCGAACGCCTCTGCGACGGCCACGCGCGCGTGACGGGCGAGCGGGTGCTCCGCCCGCACGACGAAATAGACCGCGTGAGAGGCCGCCATCGGCGCCACGGCGAGGTCCGGCTGGCGCAGCAGGGTGCTCGTCTCGGCCACGAAGAAGTCGAGTTCGCGGCTGCGCAGTGCCCGGGCGAGGTCGTCCCAGTCGCGCGCCTGCAGCCGGACGCTGACGCCTGGGAACTGTTCCACGAACCGCGCGGCCGCCGGGGCCAGCACGGCCTCCGCTGGATAGGGACCACCGCCGACCGCGACTCGGCCCGTGCGAAAGCTGCCGTGGCTCGCCGCCTCCCGGTCGAGTTCGTCCGCCATGCGCAGCACGTCGCGCGCCCGCTCGATGTACAGGCGGCCGAGATCCGTGGGGATCACGCCGCTGCTCGCGCGCAGGAACAACTCGCTGCCGATGCGCGCCTCGAGATTCTGGATGCTGCGCGACAGCGCCGGCTGGCTCATGTGCAGAGCCGTCGCCGCGCGCACGAAGCTGCCGTGCTCGGCGAGCGCGACCACCTGGCGCAGCTGCAGCAGTTCGACCGCCATGCAAAAAGTATATAGAGACAATGACCAATATGCATTGGACACATGCAGGTCGAGGCGGCGATCATCGACCGGCATCGACGCGACCGGCCGCGTCCATGCGTTTCCACAGCGGCCGGCACAAAGGGGGGGGGACACCATGGTCAACAGACGCACCGGTCGTGCGGGCTTCCTGCTCGTCGCGGCTCTCACGTTCTTCAGCAGCACGGCCTGGGCGCAGGCGCGCAAGCCGAACATTCTCGTCATCTGGGGCGACGACATCGGCGGTTTCAACATCAGCGCCTACAACCAGGGCGTGATGGGCTACCGGACGCCGAACATCGACAGCATCGCCCGGGAGGGCGCGATGTTCACCGACTGGTACGGCCAGCAGAGCTGCACCGCCGGCCGCGCCGCCTTCAT
>CAZRKS010000018.1:0-26509 GCA_964600315.1 uncultured Steroidobacteraceae bacterium
CGGACGAGATCTGCGCGGCGATCCAGGACATCTTCGAGGACAACCGCACCATCGCCGAGCCGGCGGGCGCGCTGGCGGTGGCGGGCATCAAGAAGTACGTGACGCGCGAGTCCTGCACGGGCCGCACCCTGGTGGCGGTGAACAGCGGAGCGAACGTGAACTTCGATCGCCTGCGGCACGTGGCCGAGCGCGCCGACATCGGCGCCGAGCGCGAGGCGCTGCTCGCGGTGGAGATCCCCGAGCAGCCCGGCAGCTTCCTGAAGTTCTGCCAGCTGCTGGGGCGGCGCAGCGTCACCGAGTTCAACTACCGCTACGACGACGCGGCCACGGCGCGCATCTTCGTCGGCGTCGCGTTGCACGAGGGCCGGCCGGAGAAGGAGTCGTTGATCGATCTCGT
This sequence comes from uncultured Steroidobacteraceae bacterium, assembly GCA_964600315.1. Lineage (GTDB taxonomy): Bacteria > Pseudomonadota > Gammaproteobacteria > Steroidobacterales > Steroidobacteraceae > RPQJ01. Next base: position 398 of record CAZRKS010000018.1, read on the forward strand.
CGCGGGCGCCGGCTACCGGGTGCTCGACATGTCCGACGACGAGATGGCGAAGCTGCACGTGCGCTACATGGTCGGGGGGCACGCGCCGGCGCTCGGCCACGAGCGGCTGTTCCGTTTCGAGTTCCCAGAGCGTCCCGGCGCGCTGCTCAGGTTCCTGCAGGCCGTCGGGTCGCGCTGGAACATCAGCCTGTTCCACTATCGCAACCACGGCTCCGACTACGGGCGTGTGCTCGCGGGCGTGCAGGTGCGGCCGGCCGACGCCGAGGAGTTCGCGGAACATCTCCGCGAGCTGAGCTTCGCCTACGTCGAGGAGACGGGCAACCCCGCCTACCGGATGTTCCTGGGACGCGGCTGACGCGCGAAATCTTCCGCACGGACAAGACCTTATGTGAGGCCGCCCGGGCGCCGCGATTGCTTTGCGCGGGCGCCGCCGTCTAACGCTGTCCGCGCCGTGCGGGGTCGACACCCGCCGCCCGAATGACCATCACCCCGGGGGCATTCCATGGCTGTTACCGAACGAGACCAGGTCTTCGCCCAGCCGATCGCCCGCGTCGCCGATTTCAGGTTCGGCCGCGACGTCGCCAACGTGTTCGACGACATGCTGCTCCGCTCCGTGCCCTTCTACGCCGAGATGCAGCGCATGATCGGCGACCTCGCCGCGGACTTCGCGGTCGAGGGCTCGAACGTCTACGACCTCGGCTGCTCCACCGGCACGACGCTGATCGAGCTCGACCGGCTGCTGCCGCCCGGCGTGCACTTCGTCGGCGTGGACAATTCCGAGGACATGCTCGCCAAGTGCCGCGCCAAGCTCGACGAGCACGGTATCGAGCGCCGGGTCGATCTGGCGTACGCGGACCTGAACCAGGGCTGCGCGGTCGGGAACGCTTCGCTGGCGCTCATGGTGCTCACGCTGCAGTTCATCCGGCCGCTGCAGCGCGAGCGGCTGCTCGCCGACATCTACCGCGGCCTGAACGACAACGGCGCGCTGATCCTGGTCGAGAAGGTGCTCGGCGAGGAGTCGCTCTTCAACCGCCTGTTCATCGAGCACTACTACGACTTCAAGCGCCGCAGCGGCTACAGCGAGCTCGAGATCACGCAGAAGCGCGAGGCGCTAGAGAACGTGCTGGTGCCGTACAAGCTGCTCGAAAACCGCGAGCTGCTGCTGCGCACCGGCTTCCGCCACGTCGACGTGTTCTTCAAGTGGTACAACTTCTGCGGCATCGTCGCGGTGAAGTGATGGTCAGGCTCGGCAACCTGCTGTATCGCACGCGGCTCTACGTCTTTCCGCTCGCCTGCCTGCTCGTGTTCCTGCCGGGCCCGCGCCTGCTCGAGAGCGACCTCGCGGCGGCCCTGCTCGGTTTCGCCGTCGCGCTCGCCGGCCAGGTCGTGCGGGCCGGGACCATCGGGCTCGTCTACATCATCCGCGGCGGGCGGAACCGGCAGGTGTATGCGGAGGACCTCGTCACCGAGGGCGTGTTCGCGCATTGCCGCAACCCGATGTACGTCGGCAACCTGCTGATCCTGTCGGGCATGGCGATCGCGTCGAACGGCTGGACCACGGTGCTGGTGGCCATCCCGCTGACCGCCTTCATCTACCGTGCGATCGTCGCCGCCGAGGAGGATTTCCTGCGCACCCGCTTCGGCGCGGAATACGACGACTACTGCCGGCGCGTGCCCCGCTTCCTGCCGCGGCTCGACGGCATCGGCGAGACCTTCGCGAACCTGCAGTTCCGCTGGCGCCGCGTCGTCGTGAAGGAGTACGGGACGCCGGCGGCCTGGATCCTCGTCTGGTGCGGCATCGTGACCTGGAATCTGTGGCGGCACGGCGCTCTCGCGCCGCACCCGGCACTCGTGCACTTGCTGGAGGCGATCGTCGCGACGGCTGTGCTCGCCTGGGCGTCGGTGCGTTTTCTCAAGAAGTCGCGACGGCTGGTCGCCGATTGAAGCGGCCTAGCGTGAGGGCAGCACCGCCCTGCGCGCGCGAGGCCCGAGCAGATCGACGAACTCGGCGAAGACGCGGTCGCTCAGCGACTGGGCGGCCGGCAGGTGCAGCCGCGTCGCGGCCCGGATGCGTGCGATGCGCCGCAGGTCCCAGTGACGGTCGATCTCGGCCTGCCCGGAATCGCTCGCGAGCCAGCGGGAGATCAGCGCCGCGTCCGCCTCGAGATGGAACTGCAGGCCCCAGGCGCTCTCCCCGAGCCGGTAGGCCTGGTTGCGGCAGTTGCGCGTCCAGGCGAGCGGCACGGCACCCGGCGGCGGCGCAAAGGTGTAGGCGTGCCACTGGAAGACGTAGTGGGGCCGCCGCTCGAAATGCCTGAACAGCCGGTCCTCGTGGGCGGCCTGCAGCGTGTGCAGTCGGTACCAGCCGATTTCCGGAACGTGATTCGGGTGCACCTGCCCGCCCATCGCGGCCGCGAGCAGCTGCGCGCCGAGGCAGATGCCGAGCATCGGCTTGCCGGCCGTCACCGCTTCGCGGATCGCGGTCATCTCGGTGCCGAGGTGCGGGTGCAGGTCCGCCTGGTCCACGTTCATCGGCCCGCCGAGGACCACGAGCCCGTCGTACCGGCGCAGGTCGGGCTCGGCGTGCGGCTCGCGGCCGAAGTTCACGTAGCGGATGCGGAAGCCGGCGTCGCGCAGCAGCGGATCGAGGTGGCCGAGCGGTTCGCTGGCCACGTGCTGGAAGACGAGGATCTTGCGCATGCCGTCGGTCGGGCCCGGGACGCGGCCACTATATCGGCCGGCCGGCCGTGCGGCGAGCGCCGTCTGCGGGTGCGCTCGGCCGCCGTCACATTCGCTATGCTCGCGCCGCACTCCACGGGGACGCGAGCATGACGGCAATCTATGAACCGCAGCGCCCGCCGTGCCACGAGCAGGTGCTCGTGCGCGGACTGCGCCATCACGTCACGCGCTGGCCGGGCACCGGGCCGGAACTGCTGGTCCTGCTGCACGGCTGGATGGATACCGGCGAGACCTTCCAGTTCCTCGTGGACTCGCTGTCCGGGCGCCGCACCTGCGTGGCGCCGGACTGGCGCGGCTTCGGCCGTACGGAGTGGCCCGCGGACGGCTACTGGTTTCCCGACTACTTCGGCGATCTCGACGCGCTCATCGACCGGTGGTCGCCCGGCGCGCCCGTCACGCTGGTCGGCCACAGCATGGGCGGCAACGTCGCCACGCTGTACGCGGGCATCCGGCCGGAGCGCGTGAGCCGGGTCGTCTGCGTCGAGGGCTTCGGACTCGCGCGCACCCAGCCCGAGCAGGCGCCGGGCCGCTACCGAGAGTGGCTCAGGCAGTTGCGCGAGCCGCCGGAGTTCGCGAACTTTCCGTCGCTCGACGCGTTCGCGCACCTGCTCGCGCGCCGCAATCCGCGACTCGGGCCGGAACGCGCGCGCTTCATCGCGCAGGCCTGGGCCGCGCCGAACGCCGAGGGCGGCGTGCAGGTGCGCTCCGACCCCGCGCACAAGCGCGTCAACCCGGTCCTGTACCGCCGCGAGGAAGCCGAGGCCTGCTGGCGCGAGATCGTCGCGCCGGTGCTGTACGTGATCGCCGGCGACTCGGATTTCCTGCCGCGGCTCGGCACGGACGGCCGGCCCGAGTCCATGGCGCGCCTCATCCGGCGGCTCGAATCCTGCGTGATTCCGGGCGCGACGCACATGGTCCACCACGAGCGGCCCGACGAACTCGCTCGCGAGATCGAGGCGTTCCTCGATCGCACGTGAGCGTCGGCCACGGTGCGGGCCATCGCCCCTATAATCGAGCGACGAGGGCGGGCACGCGATGTCGGACGACGGATCCAAGGCCGGGCACTGGTTCAGGGAGCTGCGACGCCGCAAGGTCTTTCGCGTGGCCGCCGTGTACCTCGTCGTGGCCTGGCTCCTGGTGCAGGTCGCGGGCACGACGTTCGAGCCGATGGGGCTGCCGCACTGGACCGTGAAGCTCGTCATCGCGCTGGCCGTGCTCGGTTTTCCGCTGGCCTGCGGACTCGCGTGGGCTTTTGACGTCACGCCGCGGGGCATCGAGCGCACCGCGGCTCCTGACCCGACGCCGGCCGTCGGGGCCACCGTCGCGCCCGAGCCACCGGACTCCGTCGCCATCCTGCCGTTCACGGACATGAGCCCGGCGCGCGACCAGGAGTACTTCTGCGACGGCATCGCCGAGGAGATCATCAACGCGCTGTGCTGCATCCGCGACCTGCACATCGCCTCGCGCACCTCGTCCTTCCAGTTCAAGGGACGCGCCGCCGACGTGCGCGAGATCGGCCGCGCGCTCGGCGTGGGCGCGGTCCTCGAAGGCAGCGTGCGCAAGGCCGGCGAGCGCGTGCGCATCACCGCTCAGCTCGTCACCGCGGCCGACGGCTATCACCTGTGGTCGGAGAGCTTCGATCGCGAGCTCTCCGACGTGTTCGCGATCCAGACCGAGATCGCGCAGAAGCTGGTCGGGGCGCTGCGGTTGACGCTGAGCCGCCAGGAACGCGAACTGATCCAGCGCCGCGGGACGAGCAACGCGGAGGCCTACGACCTCTATCTGCGCGGCCAGGCGCACCTGCGCGACGGGACGGACATCGCCATGGTGCCGGCGATAGAGTGCTTCCGCGAGGCGATCCGGCGTGACGGGCACTTCGCCCAGGCCCATGCCGGGCTCGCCAACGCCCACGCGATCCGCGGCCTGTGGCGCGTCGGCATGTCGACCGCCGACTTCGAGGAGGCGCTCGACGCGAGCCGCCGCGCCCTCGAGCTCGAGCCGCGCATGCCCGAGGCCTACGTCGCGCGGGCGTGCCTGCTCGATCTGCAGGGCCGCACCGCCGAGGCGGCGCAGGCGTTCGAGGATGCGATCCGGCTGAACCCCGCCTCCTTCGACGCGCACTACCAGTACGCGCGTCACTGCTTCCAGGCCGGAGCTTACGCACAGGCCGTGCCCCTGTACGAGACCGCGGCCCGTCTGCGCCCCGACGATTACCAGGCGCTGTCGCTGCTCGCGGGCACGCTGATCAAGCTCGGCCGGCCCGAGGATCACGCCGATGCGGCCCGGCGGGCCATGCGGGCGCTCGAGCGCAGGCTCGCGATCGATCCCGACGACGGCCGGGCGCTGCAACTCGGCACGGTGCTGGCGGCGCGGGTCGGCAACGGGCCGCTGGCGCACCAACTCGCCGAGCGCGTGCTCGTCGTGCGGCCCGACGCCTTCTCGACTTTCTACAATGTCGCTTGCGCCTACGCCGTGCTGGGCGAAAGGGACGACGCACTGCGCATGCTCGATCTCGCCGTGCAGCGCGGCCGCGGCAATCTCGAATGGATCGAGAAGGACCCGGACTTCGACGGCCTGCGCGCCGACCCGGGCTTCCTGGCCATCATCGACCGGCTGCGACCCGGTTCGGCCGGGCCGGTCACTTGAACGGCTCGGCGTCGTCGACGCTGCCCATCGCGCTGCTGGCGGGTGTCGCCGTGGTGCTGGTCGCCTCGGGGATTCATCCCGCGGACCGGCTCACGTGGGTGCTCGAGGTGCTGCCGGTGCTGATCGCGGCACCGCTGCTGGTCGCGACCCATCGGCGCTTCCCGCTGACGCCGCTCGCGTACTGGCTGATCGCGATTCACGCCGTCATCCTGGCCGTCGGTGGCCACTACACCTATGCGCGCGTGCCGCTCGGTTTCTGGATGCAGGACGGGTTCGGCTTCGAGCGCAACCACTACGACCGCATCGGCCACCTGATGCAGGGCTTCGGACCCGCGATCATCATTCGCGAACTGCTGCTCAGGACTTCGCCGCTCGTGCCGGGCAAGTGGCTCTTCACGCTGATCGTGTTCACGGTGCTCGGCGTCAGCGCCACCTACGAATTCACCGAGTGGGGGGCCGCGCTCGTGAATGGCGACGCGGCCGCGGCGTTCCTCGGGACGCAGGGCGACCCGTGGGACACGCAGTGGGACATGTTCCTCGCCGGCTGCGGCGCCATCGCCTCGCAGCTCGTGTTCGCGCGGAGGCACGACCGCCAGCTCGCCGCGATCGATCCTTCCGTCCGCGCCAAGGTGTGGCCCGCCGCCTGAGCGAGGACGACCGCATGGACCGCTGGACGCGTCGTGGATTCCTGGCCGCCGGCCTGACACTGGCCGGATGCACCGTTCAGCAACGACCGCCCCTCGGTCCGATCTACGCAGCGACGCGCAACAACGTGGACCAGCCCCCGCTGGTCGTGATCCCGGGCGCCTTCGGCTCGAGCCTGCGCGATCGCCGCACGGGTCGCGAAATCTGGCCCGGCACCAGTCCCCGTCTGCTCGTGAGCAATTACCGCGACCTCGAACTCGAGATCGATCCGTCGACGCTCGAGCCGGTCGCGGGGGACGTCGCGGCCCACGACGTGTTCCGCGAAGGTCTCGGCCGTGATTTCTACGGCAAGGTGCTCGACACGCTGCACGACGCCGGCGGCTACGCGAGGGGACAGGTTGGCCAGCCGCCGCGGCCGGGCCGCCGCACGTACTACGTGTATCTCTACGACTGGCGGCTCGACAACGTCGCCGCGGCGCGCGGGCTGCACGACTTCGTCGAGAGCATCCGCAAGGACCATGGCGAACCGCGCCTGAAGGTGGACGTGCTCGCTCACTCGAACGGCGGCCTGCTGGCGCGTTACTACGCCCGCTACGGCACGGCCGAGCTTGCGGCGACCGGCGACTTCAGGCCGACGCAGGCGGGCGCGCCGTCGATTCGCCGTCTGCTGCTGGTCGGGACGCCGAACCTCGGCACGATGCAGCCCGTGCTGGGTAACCTGCGGGGCGAGGAGATCGGTCTGCGCAACATCCCCCAGGAAGTCGTCGCCACCTGCACGGGCGCGCCGCAGCTCATGCCCCACCCGGCCATCCCGTGGGCCATCGGAGTGGATGGCCGCGACCTCGGGCTGCCCTTGTTCGACATCGAGACCTGGCGGCACAACGGCTGGTCGATCTTCGCGCCGCGGGTCGCCGAGCGCACGATCGCGCAGCATGGCGGCGGCGTGGCGGGGCGGCGGTACCTCGACGTCCTGCGCGCCTACATGGCGAAGCACCTCGAGCGTGGCCGACGGTTCACGGAGTCGCTCGCCGTGCCGGGCGGGCCGGGCGAACTGCGGCCCTACGTGTTCGGCGGCGACTGCGAACTCACGCTGGCGCGCGTCGTGGTCGAGCGCATCAACGGAAACGTCGCGGCCCGCGAGCGCGTGGTGGACATCGAGCGGCCCCGCACGGACGTCGACTACGGGAAGCTGATGTTCGAACCCGGGGACGCCGTCGTCACGCGCTCCTCACTGCTCGGACGGCGCACGCTCAACGTCGCGGCACCGCGGGCTGAAATCGAGTCCATCGACGTCGCACACAGCGTCTTCCTGTGCGAGGAACACCGCGCCCTCACGGGAAACGCGACCTTCCAGAACAACCTCCTCAACACGCTCCTGAGCGTCGATCCGGCATGACGCCGCCGCCGCCGACACGCCTCGCCGTCCTCCGCAATCGCGACTATGCGTGTTATCTCGCCGCGCGCCTGCTCGCCACCCTCGCGGCGCAGATGCAGACCGTGGCCGTCGGCTGGCAGGTGTATGCGGTCACGCACGACCCGCTCGACCTCGGGCTCGTCGGGCTCTCGCAGTTCCTGCCGTTCGTGCTGCTCACCCTGCCGGCCGGCCACGTCGCGGACAGCCGGGACCGGCGCCGGATCCTGGCGGCCTGCTATGCGCTCGAGGCGCTGTGCGCGCTGCTGCTGCTGTGGCTGGCCGCGCGGGGGCTCGATTCCGCGCGTCCCGTGTTCGCGGCGATGGTGCTGTTCGGCGTGGCGCGCGCCTTTGCCATGCCCACGGGGCAGGCGCTGCTGCCCAACCTCGTGACGCGCGAGCAGTTCAGCACGGCCGTGGCGCTCAACTCGTCCGCCTGGCAGGTGGCGACGATCGCCGGCCCTGCGCTCGGCGGCGTCATCTACCTCGGGGGCGCGTCCGTCGTCTACGCGACCGCGGCCGCGCTGCTGGCGCTCGCCGTGGCGCTGCTGTTCGCGGTGCACCGAGGCGGTGGCCGCGCCCGGGCGGGTGAGCCGCCCAGTTGGCAGACGCTCCTCTCGGGCCTGCGCTTCGTGCGCTCGCGGCGCCCCGTGCTCGGCGCGATCTCGCTCGATCTCTTCGCCGTGCTCTTCGGCGGCGCGACCGCGCTGCTCCCGGTCTATGCGGCCGACGTGCTGCACGTCGGTCCGGGCGGGCTCGGGCTGCTGCGCACGGCGCCGGGCGTCGGCGCCGCCGCGTGCGGCCTCATGCTCGGGCTCGCGCCGATCTCGACGCGGGTCGGTCGCTGGATGTTCGGCGGTGTGTTCGTGTTCGGCCTCGCGACGATCGTGTTCGGGCTGTCAACGAGCTTCTGGCTGTCGCTCGCCGCGCTGGCCGTGATGGGCGCGGGCGACATGGTCAGCGTCTACATCCGCCACCTGCTCGTCCAGCTCGAGACGCCGGACGAAATCCGCGGCCGCGTGAGCGCGGTGAATGCGGTGTTCATCGGCGCATCGAACGAACTCGGTGAATTCGAGTCCGGAGTGACGGCCGCGTGGTTCGGCACCGTGCCGGCGGTGATCGTCGGCGGCTGCGCGACGCTCGTGGTCGCAGCCGGGTGGATGCGGCTGTTCCCCGAGATCTGGCGGATGGAGCGGTTCCCCGGCGGGACGTGACGCCTGTATATGCATACAGTATTCTCCCTCCATGCGTCGCGCGGACCGCAGGCAGGTGGAGAAGGGGCGGGGAGCGCTCTGCAACCCGGCCGGCCGCTTCGAGGGCACGCGGCTCGAGGCCGCAGACGACGGCTGGGGCAGTCTCGACGAGCCACTGCGCCGTGCCGAAACCGTCCTGATCGCCGACCGTCCGAAACGAGCGATCACGCGCAACGATTCGCCCGACGTGCCCTTCGAGCAGTCCGTCAATCCCTACCAGGGCTGCGAGCACGGCTGCATCTACTGCTTCGCGCGCCCGTCCCACGCCTACTGGAACCTCGGACCCGGGCTCGACTTCGAGACGCGGATCTTTCACAAGCCGGGGCTCGCCGACCTGCTCGCGCGGGAGCTAGGCGCGCCGGGCTACGTCTGCAAGCCGATCAACCTCGGCGCGAACACCGATCCCTACCAGCCCGCTGAGCGCGAGCACCGCACGACCCGCGGCCTGCTCGAGGTACTGCTGGCCCATCGTCATCCGGTGACCGTCGTGACCAAGGGCGCGCTGGTGCTGCGCGACCTCGACCTGCTCGGCGAACTCGCGCGGCGGAATCTCGTGACGCTGTCCATCAGTCTCACGACGCTCGACGACGACCTGAAGCGCGTGCTCGAGCCACGGGCCGCGGCGCCCGCTGCGCGCCTGCGCGTCATTCGCGAGCTGCGCGATGCCGGCGTTCCCGTGGGCGTGCTGCTCGCTCCGATGATCCCGGCGCTGAACGACCACGAGATGGAGCGACTGCTCGAGGCGGCGGCCTCCTGCGGCGCCGGGCGCGCGGCCTTCATGCTGCTCAGGCTGCCACATGAACTCGCGCGACTCTTCGAGGACTGGTTGCGCGAGCATCATCCCTCGCGCGCGGATCGGGTCCTGAACCTGTTGCGGGAGGCGCGCGGTGGAAGGCTGAACGATCCGCGGTTCGGGCATCGCATGCGCGGCGCGGGCCCCTACGCCGAACTGCTGGCGGCCCGCTTCGCCGCCGCGTGCCGTCGCCTCGGCTTGCAGGGCCGACGCGCCGTCGAACTGGACACGTCGCAATTCCTGCGCGATCCCGGCGCGCCGCACCAGCAGGATTTGTTCAGTTGAGCGTCACAATCCCGCGCGTCCGGCACGGCGAAACCTTGACGTATACTGGAGCGGACTCGACGCTCAGCCAGGTCGAGCGAGTCGGCCGAGGACCGCCATGAAGCCCCGTTCGCCAGCCTCGACGGAAATCCGCAAGCGGTCGGAGGCGCGGACCTGGCCGGTCCCCGTCGCGGCTGCGCTGCTGGTCGCGGGCTGCATGACGTCGAAGGTCGACGAGACCCGGCAGGTGGCGGCAGCGATCCAGGCCAACGAGTCCATCGTGATCCTGAAGAAGCCGCAGCTGGAAGGCGTCGGCACCGAGGGCGAGTTTCTGAGTTGCGTGCAGGAGAAGCTCGGCGGCGAACTCGTGCACCCGCAGGATGGCCAGTCCGCGAGCCGTGCGAAGAGCGCCGTGCCGTTCAGGATCTACGGTGAACAGGAATTCACCGACGCGCTGTTTCCATGGTTCGAGCCGAGCACGGCACCGGCGAACGCCGCCGGGCTGAAGAGCGTGCTCGCGCGCCCGGGGGTCACCGAGCGCCTGCAGCAGATCGGCGTGCGCTACGTGGTGTGGCTCGACGGCAGCACGCGCAAGACGGGTGGCGGCGGCAGCGTCGCCTGTGCCGCCGGTCCGGGCGGCGCGGGCTGTTTCGGCGTCGGCTGGTGGGACAAGGAGTCGGACTACGTCGCCTCGGTCTGGGACCTGCAGACGGCGAGCGAACTCGGCTCGGTGAGTGCCGACGTGACCGGCACGTCGGTGCTGATCGGCGCCGTCGCGCCGATCCCGATCATCACGCCGGTGCAGAGCACGGCCTGCAGCCGCCTGTCGGACCAGCTGCGCTCGTTCCTGCTCGGCGGCGACCTCGAGGGTGCGGCTCCGACGGGGTCGGCCGGAGCGTCCGGCGGCAGCGGCGGGTCGCATTGAACCTCCGCTGGGCGGCCCTGATCCAAGTCCACAGGTGCCGGGCAAGACGTGACACGGCAGGCGACGGATCCCAGGGAGACTGCACGCAATGAGAGTCGCTGACGCCAACGCCCTCGTCTGGTCCGCCCTTTGCGCGCTGGGCTTGTCCGGCTGTGCCACTACGTCGTCGACGCAGGCGCCCTCGCTGCCGCAGCCGCCGGCGACGTCTTCGCCCTCGTCCTCGTCGAGCTCCGGCGGCGGCACCGAATCACCGTTCCCCTCGCAAACCGGGAGCAGCGGGGCCGGCAGCGCCTCCGAGGGTTCGAGCGGCGCCAGCAGTGACGCGCAGGGCCAGGGGTCCGCGGGCGCTGCTCCGGGCGCGAAGGATGCGTCCGCCTCGAAGAGCACGTCCGGGCGGCCGTCTTCCGACGCGGCCGGCTCGTCCGCCGGTGCGGCCCAGGGCGGTGCTGCGCAGGGCTCCGGTGGCGCGGCTGCTGCCGGGTCGAAGTCATCCGGATCGTCGTCCGCGCCTGGCCCCGGCAGCGGGCCGGTGACCACCGAGGACCGGCGCGCCCAGATCGACCGGCGCTTCGACGAGACGTTCGCGGTGTTCGACGAACGCATGCGCAAGGAGCAGGAGACGGTGTCGCAGGAGCGAGCGTCGCGCGGTTCGACCTCGGGCAGCGGCGACGGCTCGGCGGGCGACGACGCCGGCGCCGGCGGGAGGGCCGGAACAGGAGACGACGGCACCGGCGGGGCGGACGGCGCCGGCGAGGGACCGGGCCGTTCCGGGGACCCGGGCGGCGCGGCGGGCGATGCCGGTGGACGCGGCGAATCCTCCGCGGGAACCTCGGGCGCGCAGGGCGGCGGTGGGGGCTATGGCGGCGGCGTCAAGGGCGGGTCCGGGCCGAACACGGTGCCTTCCGACATTCCCGATGGCCGCGACGACGACATCGTCGCGAGACAGCTGCGCGAGGCGGCGATGAAGGAAACCGATCCCGAGTTGCGGGAGCGGTTGTGGGAAGAGTATCGGCAGTACAAGAAGAGCACGCAGTGAAGCCTCGTCTCTCGTTGCCGATCGCGCTGCTCGCGACCGCCGCGGCGCTGGCGCTGCTCGGCGGCTGCATGGTCCAGGACCAGCGGCCGATGCAGCGCGTCGTGGCGCAGAAGGCCACGACCGAGGTGCCGCAGGACGAACTGCTCGACGTCGGCGTGCGCCTGTTCGACCCGAACGTGCCCGCCAGCGAGAAGACGCAGGAGGCCGAGGGCATCTTTCCCGAGGTCCGCGCCGCCGAGTCGCGCTACCTGCCGGTGGTGCTGCGCGACACGCTCGAGGGCACCGGCGAATGGGGGCAGGTGCGAGTGCTGCCGCGCGACGGCACCGGCATGGACGTATTCGTGGATGGCCGCATCCTGCAGTCCGACGGCCGCGAGTTGCGGCTCGACGTCACGGTGAGCGATGCGGCCGGTCGCGTCTGGTTCCACAAGGAATACGACGGCGAGGCCGACACGCGGTCCTACAAGGACGTCGTGTCGAAGCCCCACGATCCCTTCCAGAACCTCTACAACGGCCTGGCGAACGACATGCTCGCCGCGCGCGCCAAGCTCTCGCGCGAGCAGCGCGTCGAGCTGCACGAAGTCGCGGACCTGCGCTTCGCGGCGGACCTCGCGCCGTATGCCTTCTCCCCTTACCTGGTCCGCGACCGCAAGGGCATCTACGGCATCGCGCGGCTGCCCGCGCAGGACGACCCGGTCGTGCAGCGCATGGAGCGGGTCCGCGAGCGCGACTACGCGCTCGTCGACACGCTGAACGAGTACTACTCGAGCTTCGCGGAGCGCATGGCCGATCCCTACACCAACTGGCGCAAGTACACGTACGAGGAGCTCGAGGCGCAGTCGGTCGCGAAGCGCCAGGCGCTCACCCGCCAGATCCTCGGCGCGGTCGCGGTCGTCGGCGGCATCGTGGCCGGCAGCAACAGCAACAGCAGTGCGGCCGCCGCCGCGTCCACGGCCGCGGTGATCGGCGGCATCTACGCCTTCAAGAGCGGACTCGACCAGCGCGCGGAGATCAAGACGCACACCGAGTCGCTGAAGCAGCTCGGCGACTCGTTCCAGTCCGAAGTGCAGCCGATGGTCGTCGACGTCGAGGGACGCACGCTGCAACTCAAGGGCTCCGCCGAGGAGCAGTACGCGGAGTGGCGCCAGCTGCTGAAGCAGCTCTACGAGAACGAGACGGGCCTGCCCGCGGCCGCGGGCGTCGCCGCCGCCGATGCCGCGAGGTCCGGGGCCGTGCAGCCCTGAGCGCGGGTCCGGGCCACCCATGACCTGGCAGAGCGGGCAGACCCTCGCCGCGCGCTACACCCTGCTGCGCAGGCTGGGCGCTGGCCGCACGGCCGAAGCCTGGCTGGCCCGCGATCGCGAGACGCGGGCGGACTGCGTCGTGAAGATCCTGCGTCCCGATCTGCAGGCTGACGCAGGGGAACGCGAACACTTCCTGCGCGCGGCGCGGCTGCAGCGCGGCATCGATCATCCGAACGTGCTGCGCTGCACGGACCTGCACGACGGCGACTGCGTGCTGGCCGTGTTCGACGACGGCGCGGCCGGCGACCTGGCGCGGTTGCGCGGGGCCGGGCCCGGGCGGCTCGTGCCGGTGCTCGACCAGGTGGCCGCGGGCCTCGCTGCGCTGCATGCGCGCGGACTCGTGCACCGCGATCTCAAGTCCGCGAACGTCGTGCTCGATGACGCAGATCGCGCGCGACTCACCGACTTCGGGCTCGCCGCGCGGGTCGGCGATGCGACAGCGCTGCCGGGCGGGTCGCCCTTCACGTCGAGTCCGCAGCAGCTCGCCGGCGATGCGCCTGCGATTGCGGACGACGTGTACTCCTGGGGCGCGCTCGCCTGGGAGCTGCTCACGGGTTATCCACCGCACTACCCGGATGCGGACGCGGCCCGGGCGGCGAGCGAACCGCCGCCGCTGCCGAAAGGCCGTGCCCTGGTCGAATTCGAGCCGTTGCTGCGATGCTGCCTGGCCCGACATCCTGCCGATCGTCCGGGCGACCTGGCCGAGGTGCGCGAGAGGTTGCGGACGGTCCCGCTCTCGACGCCGGTCGTCGCGGCGCGCGGACCAGGCGGTCCGGTGCCGATCCGGCCGCCCGAGGCTCCGCTGGCCATCGAGCCGCAGTGGCCACTGCCGCCAGCGCCCGGTCCCAGCGCCGCCCAGATCCGTTCCGAGGGCTTTCGGCGCGGTCTGTTGGCGGGATCCCTGGTGTTCCTGCTCGCGATCGGCGCGTTGGTCTTCTTTGCGCTTCCGCAATGGGTCGCGCGGCACAGTGCCTCGACGGCGGCGCCGGCCCCGGTGTCCGCGAAGCAGGCGGCGCAGGCTGCTGCGCCGAAGCCGCCGCTGCCGGCGAGCAAGCCACCGCCGGCGGCCGCACGGACCCCGGCGGACACGCAGCGACTGCAGGCGCGTGCGGTCACCGCCGCGGTGGCGGCGGGTCGGGCGGCGCTGGAAGCGGGTGATGCCCGGGAGGCGCGCCGGCAATTCGAACTCGCCCTGAAGCTCGATCCCGCGAATGCGAACGCAAAGCGCGGCCTGCGCCGCCTCGAGACGCTCGACGACGTGCGCGGCCTGCTCGCCCAAGGCGCGGAATTCGAACGCCAGGGACAGGCGGTCTCTGCCGAGCAAGCCTACCGCAAGGCGCTGGACCTCGACCCGGACACGACCGCCGCCCGCGCCGGGCTGGCGCGCCTGCAGTCGCAGGCGGCGGGTGCTGCGTTCGCCACTGCGATGGCCGAGGCGCTTGCGGCCCTGGGGCGCAAGGACTATGCCGTCGCCCGCGCCGCCTACGAGCGGGCCGGGCGCCTCCGGCCGGACGCGCCGGAGGTGCACGACGGCCTCGAGCAGGTCGGCCGTGCGCTCGGCGATCGCGAGATCGAGACTCACCTCGAGGCTGCGCGGCAGGCCGAGCGCGACGAGCGATGGAGCGACGCGCTCGCCGAGTACCGCAAGTCGCTCGCGCTCGACGCCAACATCCTCGCCGCCCAGCAGGGGGTCGAGCGTGCCGAGCCCCGGGCGCAGCTCGAGGCCGAGCTGGCCGCCTGGCTCGGACGGCCGGAGCGGGTGTTCTCGAGCGAGATGCGCGGCGCGGCGCGCGCGACGCTCGCGAAGGCCAGCGCCGTGCCGGACCCGGGGCCGGTGCTGTCGCGGCAGATCGCCGAGGTGCGCAGTCTCGTCGAATCCGCCGAACTGCCGGTGCGGGTGGCCATCGCCTCGGACAACCTGACTGACGTGACGATCTACAGGGTCGGCCGGCTCGGGGCCTTCGAACACCGCGCCATGGACCTGCTGCCCGGGCGTTACACGGCCGTCGGCACGCGCGCCGGCTACCGCGACGTGCGCCGCGAGTTCACGATCCTGCCCGGCCGCGAGCCGCCGGCGCTCGTCATCCGCTGCGAGGAACCGATTTGAGCGTCGCACTCGTCCTGCGCGAGCCGCTCGGCGAGCGCACGTTCGCGGAGGGCGACTTCCCGCTGTCCATCGGCGCGGCCGGCAGCGACGTCGTGGTGCCGGTGCCATCGGGTGGCCCGGCTGCGTGGCTGGCCTTGCACGACGGCCAGCTGTACGTGCAGCCGGCCGGCGACGACGTCCATGTGCTGCACAACGGGGCGCACATCGCGGGCTCGACGTGGCTGCGCAGCGGCGACGTGCTCGATGTCGGCGCAGGCCGGCTCAGGGTGCGTCTCGAGGACGGCCGCCGCGTGCTCGACGTCGTGTCCGGCGCGGCGGGCAACGTGACTGCGCCACCGGTCGTCGCGGCGTCGCCCGGCGTGGCGGGCGCCGGAGCCGACGAGGACGACCGCATCGAGCCGGTCGTCTTTCGCCCGGGGCCTGCCGCCGCCGGCCTCGCACGGCGCCGGTACGGGCGTCGCCTCGCCGTGCTCGGCGGCGTCGCGGTCCTCGCGCTCGTCGCAGCGTTCGTCTTCACGTCGACGCCGGTGCAGGTCGTGATCGACCCGGCGCCGGAACGGGTCGCGTTCGAAGGCGGCTGGCCGGGCATCGCCATCGGCTCGAGCCGCCTGCTGCGGCCGGGTCCCTACACGCTCGTCGCCGAGCGCGCGGGTTTCGCGGTGCTGCGCGAGCCCGTGACGATCGGTCACGAGCGCGGGCAGGTGCTGCGCTATCGACTCGAGCCCCTGCCCGGGCGGCTGCACATCGCATTGCCGGTATCAGGACGCGTGACCATCGACGGGCGCGAGGCAGGGCGGGCGCCCGGCGAGTTCCAGCTGCCGGCAGGGAGGCACCGGCTGCTGATCGATACCGACCGTTATCTCGACTACGCGACCGAGCTCAGCATCGAGGGCCTCGGGCGACGTCAGGCGATCGCGCCCAGGCTCACGCCCGCCTGGTCGCGCGTCACCATCACGTCCGATCCGTCGGCGGCCGACGTGTTCATCGCCGGTCGGCCGAGCGGCCGGACCCCGCTCGCGATCGACCTCGACGCGGGTTCCCATCGGCTCGAGCTGCGGCACGAGGGCTTCAAGGCCTGGGTGAGCGACGTGCAGGTGCAGGCGAACCGGCCGTTCACGATCGGGCCGGTCAGGCTCGGCGTGCCCGACGGCCGGCTCGCCGTGCGCAGCGACCCGGCGGGCGCCAGCGTCACGATCGGCGGCGCCTACCGGGGACGCACGCCGCTCGAGGTCGACGTCAGGCCGGACCTCGCGCAAGCGGTCACCGTGACTCGCGAGGGCTACCAGGCGGCCACGCGAGAGGTGTCGGTCGGCGCCGGGAAGAGTGCCGCGGTCGAAGTGAAACTGGCGCCGATTCTCGGCGAGGTGACCGTGCGCGCGAATCCGCCCGACGCCGAGCTGCTCGTCGACGGCGAGCCGCGGGGGGCCGCGAACCAGACGCTGCGGCTGCCGGCGGCGCGCCACGCGCTCGAGATCCGCAAGCTCGGCTACGCATCGTTCAGGACGACGGTGACGCCGCGACCCGGACTGCCGCAGAACGTCGAGGCGACGCTCCTCGAGGGCGTGACGCCGTCCGTCACCACGGCGGCCACCCCGTCGCCGGCTTCGCCTCCCGCCGCAAACGGGGCCTCGACTGTCGTGGCGCTTGCGCCGACCCGGCACACCAAGTCGGGCCAGGAGCTGAAGCTCGTGCCGACCGGCGAGTTCACGCTCGGCAGTCCGCGCCGCGAGGCGGGCCGGCGCGCGAATGAATCACAGCGTCCGGTGAAGCTCGAGCGCCGGTTCTACGTCGGGCTGCGCGAAGTCACGAACGCCGAGTTCCGCCAGTTCCGCCCGGAGCATCGCTCGGGATTCATCGTGCAGACGACCCTGGACCTCGACCGCCAGCCCGTCGTGAACGTCACCTGGCAGGATGCCGCGGCGTACTGCAACTGGCTGAGCGCGCAGGAAGGCCTCGCGCCGGCGTACGAGGCCAGAGGCGGGAAGCTCGTGCCGGTGGCGCCCGTGACCGCGGGCTACCGGTTGCCGACCGAGGCCGAGTGGGAATGGATCGCGCGCGGCGCCGGCGGCGGCATGCGCAAGTATCCGTGGGGCGACGCGCTGCCCGTGCCGGCCGGGGCCGGCAACTTCGCCGACCGCTCGGCGCAGGCCCTGCTGCCGCTCGTGCTCACGGACTACGACGACGGGTACCCGGCGACGGCCCCGGTCGCGAGCTTCGCAGCGAGTCCTTCCGGCTTCTACGACCTCGGCGGCAACGTCGCGGAGTGGACGCACGATCTCTACACTGTCCAGCCGGCCGCGACCGCCGTTGCCGTCGATCCGGCGGCCACGGGCGACGGGGCGCTCCGGGTGATCCGCGGCTCGAGCTGGAAGAGCTCGGCCGTCACGGAACTCAGGCTCGCCTTCCGCGACTACGGGGACGGGAAACGCAATGACCTCGGCTTCCGCATCGCGCGTTACGCGCAGTAGGCGCAGTCTCGGGCTCGCCGTGGCGCTCCTCTGCGGCGCGCTCGCGGTGGTCGGTGCGTTGCGGGCCCAGGTGCCCGGGCAGAAGCCACCCGCCGGCGTGTCGCCCGCTGCGGCCGCGCCGCCGACCGATCAAGCGCCCGTCGCAGCATCCGCGGCCGCGGCACCGGCAGCACCCACCGCCGAGGCCTCGCCCGCTGCGGCCGCGCCGCCGGCCGATGGCAAGCCTGCCCGCGGGAGCGGGGCCTCGCCGAGCCATTTCGAGCCGACCGAGAAGGTGCGGGCGGACTTCGACGTGTCCTTCCCGGTCGACATCTGACCACGGAGCAACCATCCGCATGGCCCGAAGCAGCGCCCGCGCGCCCAGCGAATTCCTGTTCAGCCTGTTCGCGCTGATCATCTTCACGATCGCGGTGCACGCCGCGTACGTCGCGGTCGTGCGGCCGCGCGCTTCGGCGGTGCTCGCCGAGCAGCGCGCCGCCATGAAGAAGGACCCGAACTACGTCGCGGAGCGCTCCATCTACGTCGTGCTGAAGGACTGGGAGCAGGAATCCGAGATCATCCTCGGGCTCTGGGCGTTCGCGATCATCGGCTACAAGGCCTGGCACGCGCGGCGCGAGCGCGCGCTCCTGGCCCGCCACCTCGTGCACGTTCCCGAGGGGATGAAGATCCTGCCGGAAGACACGCGCGATTACGCGCGGCCGCTCGAGGCGCTCGCGCCGTCGGAAGCGGAGTGCCTGCTGCCGCGCGCGCTGCTCGTGGCGCTGTACCGCTTCGGCGCCACGCGCAACGTCCAGGACGTCTCGGAGGCCGCCCGCGGCGTCTGCTCCGCGGAAGCCGACCGCCTCGACTCGGAACTCTCGATGCTGCGCTACATCGCCTGGGCGATTCCGGCGATCGGCTTCATCGGCACGGTCCGCGGCATCGGCGACGCGCTGGGCGAGGCGCACAAGGCGGTCACGGGCGACGTGTCGGGCGTGACCGAGGGACTCGGCACGGCGTTCAACTCCACGCTGGCCGCGCTGCTGATCAGCATCGTGCTCATGTTCCTGCTGCACCAGCTGCAGCTCGCGCAGGAGCGGCTGGTGCTCGACAGCGAGACGTACCTGGACCGGAACCTGATCCGGCACATGCAGCTGCGCTGACGACGATGACGCTCGCGCTCGAGGTGAACGACGCCGGGCTCGTGCTGGCGGCCGACGGCGGGATCCTCGCCGAGCAGCCCGGATTTGCCATGCTGGACGGCGCCGTTCCGCAAACGGGACGGGCGGCCCTCGAGCGCGCGCGTTTGAAGCCGCTCTACGCCGAGACCCGGCACTGGCAGGACCTCGGCACCGCGGCCTTGCCGCGCCCGATGCCGGCCGCGACGAGCCTCGCCGACGTCGCCCACGCGCAGCTCGCGGACCTGGTGCGCGATCGCCTGGCACTCGGGCCGGAGATCCTGATGGCCGTGCCGGCGTGGTACGGGCGCGAGCAACTCGCGCTGCTGCTCGGCATCGCGCAGGAAGCCGGGCTCGCGCCCGTCGGCCTGGTGGATGCAGCGCTGGCGGCCGCCGCGCTCGAACCCGTGCCGGAGAGCGTGCTGCAACTCGAACTCTCGCTGCATCGGGCCGTGCTCACCGTGCTCGATCACGCGGGTGACCTGCGGCGCACGCGCTTCGACCTGCTGCCGCAGCACGGCTGGCTCGCCCTGCAGCAGGTGTGGCTGGACCTGATTGCCGCGGTCTTCGTGCGCAAGACGCGCTTCGATCCGCTGCATCAGGCCGCCACCGAACAGCGGCTGGTCGACGGCCTGCCGGGCTGGCTCGAAGCCCTGGCCGGCGCGGGCACGGTCGAGATCGAGATCGAGTCCGGTGGGGCGACACATGCGATCGAGCTCACGAGCGCCGACTTTGCTGCGGCGGCGGCACGCATCTACGACGACTACGCGCGGGTGCTGCAGCGGGCCCGGGCCGCGGGCGGCCCGCTGCAGGTGCGGCTGTCGCACCGCTTCGCGCTCCTCCCGGGGCTCGACGCGCGGTTCGCGGAAATCCGCGACTGCGAGGTGCTGCCCCTGCCGCGCGGCGCGGCGGCGCTCGGCGCGCTCGCCTACGAGCGGGTGCTGCGGTGCGACGGGCGCGGTCTCGTGCTGGTCCAGCACCTGCCGGTGCCATTGCGCCCCGGCGTCACCGGCGGGTCCGTGCGGCCCGCGACGGTGCCGGTCGGATCGCGGCCCACGCACGTGGTGCTCGCGAGCCGGCTGTATGCCCTCGGGGCGCGGGCGCTCACGCTCGGCTCCGCGGTGCCGGACGACCGGCGCGCCGTCGTGCTCGAGGCGGGGCCCGGCGTGTCGCGCGTGCACTGCACGCTCGCGTGCGATGCCGGCGCCGTCTGGCTCGAGGACCACAGCACCTACGGCACGTTCCTGAACGGCGAGCGCATCGCCGGTCGCGTCGAACTGCGCGCCGGCGACCGCGTGCGCGTCGGCAGCCCGGGCATCGAGTGCCAACTCGTGCGGGCGGTGGACGACGATGGCGCGGCGTAAGACCGAAGTCTTCAGCCTCTCCTTCCTGGACGTGATCGCGTGCGGGTTCGGCGCGGTCGTGCTCTTCTACACCATCCTGAGCGCGCAGGCGGGCGTGCAGCGCCAGCAGCGCAACGATGCCCTGCAGTCCGAGGTCGATCGCCTCGAGGAGCAGGTGCTCGCGGGCTACAAGAATCTCGTCGTGCTGCGCAATTCGCTCGAGGGCACCGAGCAGGCGGTGCCGGCGGAGGGACTGGCGGAGCGCATCCTCGAGGAGACCGAGCGGATCAAGCTGCAGCTCGCGGAGTCGGAGCACGAGACGCTCTCGCGGCGCGAGGCGATCGAGAAGCTGAAACAGGACCTGAAGTCGCTCGACGAGGGCAACCGGCGCCTCGCCGCGGCGGCACAGGAACCCGCGCACACGGGCGTGCGCATCAAGGGGTTCATCGGCACCGGCGACCGGCAGTACCTGACGGGACTCAAGGTCGGCGGCGGGCACATCCTGCTGCTGGTGGACGTCTCGGCCAGCATGATGGACGAGTCGGTCGTCAACGTGATCCGCCTGCGCAACATGCCGGAGGCGCGGCGCATGGCGGCCGGCAAGTGGCGACGCGCCGTGGCGACGGTCGACTGGCTCACCTCGCAACTGCCAGCGAAGTCGAAGTTCCAGGTGTATGCATTCAACACGCAGGCGCGCGCGCTGGTGCCGGGCAGCGCGGGACAGTGGCTCGCCGGGGACGACGCCACGGCGTTGAACGGAGCGCTCGGCGAGCTGCGCAAGGTCGTGCCGAAGGACGGCACCAGCCTCGAGAATGCCTTCGCCGTGGCCGGTACGCTGACGCCACGGCCCGACAACGTCATCCTGGTGACCGACGGGCTACCGACGCAGGGTGCTTCGCCGCCGCTCCTCAAGAAGACCGTCGACGGCGAAGACCGGCTGCGCCTGTTCGAGAAGGCGATCGGGCGCTTGCCTTCGGGCATTCCGGTCAACGTCATCCTGCTGCCGATGGAGGGCGACCCGATGGCGCCGGGCGCCTACTGGGCGCTCGCCCGCCGGACGCACGGCTCGTTCCTGAGCCCGGCGAGGGATTGGCCGTGAGGCGCTCCCGGCTCGGGCGGCGCGACGTCGAGGTGTTCAGCCTCTCGTTCCTCGACGCCATCTGCTGCGGGTTCGGCGCCGTGATCCTGCTGCTCGTGCTCACCGAGGTCGGCGAGCCCGTGGTCATCGAGCAGTCGCGCGAGGAACTGGAGGGCCGGGTGCTGAAGCTGCAGCGGGAACTCGCGGAAATCCGCGGCACGACCGACGTGCTGAACCGCGAACTGAAAGCCCGGCGCAGCCAGCTGTCCGAGGAGCAGCTGAAGATTGCACGCCTGCGCGGCGACCTGAGCACGCTGCGCGGGCAGTACGAGTCGTCGCGCAAGGACGCCGAGGTCGCAAACGACGTCGAGGGCGAACTCGTCGCCGCGCAACAGGAGCTCACCGAGGAAATGCGGCGGCTGCTCGGCGCGCAGTACCGGCGCAAGGAGGACGCGCCGATCGGCGGCCTGCCGGTCGACAGCGAGTACGTGATCTTCATCATCGACACGTCCGGCAGCATGGCGAACTATGCCTGGCCGCTGATGATGAAGAAGATGCAGGAGGTGCTCGATGCCTATCCGACGGTCAAGGGCTGGCAGGTGATGAGCGACGAGGGCACCTACATGTTCCCGTCCTACCGCGGTCGCTGGCTGCCCGACACGCCGATGCAGCGCAAGCTGGTGCTGGAGCGGCTGCGGGACTGGTTCCCGTTCAGCAACTCGAGTCCGGTCGAGGGCATCGTCGAGGCGATCCGCACCTACTACGCCACGGGGCTGCGCATCAGCCTCTACGTGTTCGGCGACGAGTTCACCGGCGCGTCGGTCGACTCGGTGCTGAAGGCCGTGGACATGATGAATCGCGAAGATCGCAGCGGCCGGCGGCTGGTGCGCATCCACGCACTCGGATTCCCCGTGCGGCCGGACGCGCCGCAGGTCACGAGCGTCCGCTTCGCGACCCTGATGCGTGCCGTCTGCGAGCGCAACGGCGGGACCTTCGTCGGGCTGAACGAACCCGGGAGCTATCCGCGATGAACCTGGACCTGCGGCGTTGCACCTGGCCGCTGCTCACGCTGCTCGCGGGCTGTGGCACGACCGAGTTCGAGGCGAAACCCTCGATCCCGACGCCGCTCGTCGCCCGCATTCCCGTCGTGGTCGGCGTCTACATGGCCCCCGAGTTCCGCGACAAGGTCTACCGCGAGAAACGCGACGGCGCCGACGTCGCGATCGCGCTCGGCAAGGCGCAGTCGGAGGCGTTCCTGCGCCTGATGGGCGCGATGTTCACGCGCGCGGTGCCGGTCGCCGCCGCCGACGCGGGCGCGCGGACCGATCCCGAGATCCGCGGCGTGCTGGAGCCCGTGCTCGAGGACTTCGCGTTCGTCACGCCGGCGGACTCCGGCAGCGACGTGTACGCCGTGAGCCTCAAGTACCGGGTGAACGGCTACAAGCCGGACGGGCAGTTCAGCGATTCCTGGACGTTCACCGGCTACGGTGCCGCGGAGGTCGACAACCTGCTGGGCGTCGGCACCGAGGCGCTGCAGAAGGCGACCCAGCTCGCGATGCGCGACGCCGGGGCGCGACTCGCGACCGAACTGCGTGAGCAGGCGATCGTCCGGGGTCTGCTGCCGCCCGACGCGCTGCCGCCGCCTGTCCCGGCGGAAGCCGCGCCGCCGAAGTGAGCATCACGGGTCGGTCTTCGCGGGTGCCGATTCCGGGAGATCCTCGACGAGCACGTAGTAGGGCTGGTCCAGCCGGATGCCCGGCGCGACCACCGGTTGCCCGTTGGCGTCGAACTGCGGCCGGTAGAGGGCGGACTGCGCCGCCCGGGCCGTCTGCGCGCCGCGCTTCGGGTCGCCGCCGTCGTCCGTCACCTTCGGGTCGACGACCCGCCCTTCCGCCGTCACCGTGAACTCGACGGTCGCCGTGCGCAGCGTGACCTCCGCGGGCGGCCGCGTCGCATAGCGGTTCCATCCGAAGGGCGGCTCGTAGTTGAGCAGCGTCGGTCGGCCGAACAGCCGGCCGGTCAGCGGCTTGCCCTCGAAGTCCTGGCCGACGGCCGATTGCCACGCCAGCCGGTAGGCCGCGAGCGCCTTGTCGACCTGTTGGCGCGACTGGTACCAGTCCCCGAGCTGGGTGCGAACGTCGACGACCTGCGCGGCCGGCGTGTCCGGTCGCCGTGTCGCGATCGCGAGCGCGCGCTCGAGCGCCTTCTGGCCCTCGGTGTTGAGCGCGCTGGCCGGAAGCGCAGGCATGAGCGGCGTGGTCGGATCGTGGAACATCGTGCGACGCTGCTCGTCGGCGGTGGCGAGTTCCGCGGTCGCCGGGTCGAGCAGCTGGCGGCGGTCGCACTCCGCCAGCGCCGTGAGCGGCCCGATCAGTTCCGGCGCGTCCGTTCCCTGGAGCTTCTCGACGATTGCGACGGCCTGTTGCAGAGAGGTGCGTGCGGCGGCGTATTCGTGGATGCGCGTGTACCAGCGTCCGACCGCCTCGAGCTGCCGGGCGTAGGCGAGGCTCGCGGCACCGTCCTTGCGCTCGACGACCCGCAGCGAGTAGCGCTGCACCTTGAGCGCGTCGTCCAGCCGCCCGATCTGCGTCAGCGAGTCCGCGTACTTCGCGAGCAGCGGCAGCTGCGCCTCGTTGAAGAGCCCCTCCGAGCGCCGGCTGAGCGCCACGGCGCGGTCGAACCGCTCGACGGCGAGGTCGTAGCGCTTCCCGGCGTGGTAAGTCGCGGCGAGCCCGGCCTCGGCCCGCGCCAGGCGCGGGCTGGTGAGCCGCCCCGAGGCCTCGACGAGCTCGATGACGCGCAGGTAGCTCGCTTCGGCGCCGACGTAGTCGCCCGACAGGTATTGCGCGACGGCGAGATTCATGAGCGCCACCTGCAGCGCCTCGCCCGACTCCGGTTGCGCGGAGGCCGCGTCGACCAGCCGGCGGGCCTCGGCGACGGCCTGCTCATACTGCTTCGCCTCGAGCAGTGCGCGGACGTCCGGCGACTGCGCGCCGAGCGGCGCGGTCGCGAGCAATGCCATGCACAGCAGGGCGGGCCACGGCCGCGGGATGTTCGGTGGTGTGCTCACGCCCCGCCACAACTACACTTGCGCGAGGCGCGATGCAATCGCGCTCAGGAGCGCCGGGCGGCCGGCCGCCGCGCCGGCTGGCGCAGTTGCATCGTCTCCGTGCCGTAGCGCCACACCTGCACGTCGACGGCCCAGAAGTCGTCCTGCCAGCCCGCCTTGCGCTTGAGGTGCCGCAGGAACTCACCGGGCTCGCGCAGCTGCTCCCAGACCTTCGGCAGGAAGGTCGCGCGAGTGCCGCGCCAGGCGACCACCAGGCCGTCTTCCAGCGGGCGCAGGTGCCGCAGCAGTTCCGCTTCCGACTCCACTGGCCAATGCTCGAGCGCGGAGAGCACCGAGACCTCGAGGTCGGCGCCGAGCCACTCTCCGGCCTGCAGCGGCTCGAAGCGCGGGTCGCGGAACGCGCTCGCCTGCGCATTGCGCCACACGTCTTCGGCGAGCGGCTCGCGCGCCTCGAGCGTGCCGCAACAGCCGCGCAGCCGGCCTTCGATCGTGAGCGTGACGAAGCTCGCGCGCGCCCGCCGCAGTTCGCCGGGCAGGCCGGTCAGGTCGGGGCGCGGCTGGCCGACGGCGGCGAGCCCCGCCTCGATCGCCTGCGCCGCCGTCTCGAGCAGCAGGTCGCGCGAGCGCGGCTCAAGCCGCGTGGAGGGCATAGCTTCCATAGCCGACCACCCGCGAGCGGTCGCCCGCCGTGTCGCCGGAATTGCGCTGGTCGAGCAGTTCGACGGCGAGGCCCTTGTGGCGCGCGACTTCCATCAGTCCGTTGATGCCGCAGGAGCCGCAGGCCTGGCTGTCGAGGAGATCGCTGCGCCGCGCAAGGATCGAGAGCCGCGTCTCGCCGTCGATCTGCTGCGCCTCGCCGTAGGTGTGGTAATGGCTCAGGTCCGAACTCACGACGATCAGCGTCGACGGCCCGTTCCACACCGCCTCGAGCGCGCGCGCCACCTGCGAGAGCGGCGCCAGTCCGGTCGCGATCGGCAGGAGTTCGAACTCGCCGAGCACGACCTGCAGGAACGGCAGCTGCACCTCGAGCGAGTGCTCCGCAGCGTGGGCGGCGTCCGAGAGCCCCGCGAGCCCGAGTTCGCGCAGACGCTGCCGCGACGCGGCGTCGAGCGTGACGGCTCCGAGCGGCGACTCGAACTGCTCGACCGAGGGCATGGCGAGGCCCCGCATCGGCACACGGTGGCTCGGCCCGATCAGCACGACGCGGTCGTACGCGGCGCCCGACATCTGCAGCCGGCGATACGCCACCGCTGCGACCGCGCCCGAATACGCGTAACCCGCGTGCGGCACGATCAGCGCCTTGGGCGCCCGACCCGCGGCGGCGCCGGCGGCCGCCGTCGGCGCGGCTTCCTCCAGCAGGCGCGACACGGTGCGCCGCAGCGCCTCCGCCTCCTGCGGATAGAAGAGTCCCGCGACCGCCGCCGGTCGCACCCTTGACTTACCGGTCACCAGACTCAACATGGACCCTCGTGGACGGTCGTGCCCCCGGCCCGCGGCCCGCACCCGTACGGGGCAATATCCCGCCCGTCGCCGGCGCCCGCCAATCGTATGAATACTGATTTTTCTGCCATTCCCACGCGCCACTGGCGGCGGCTCGCCGACGGACGCGTGCAGTGTGACGTGTGTCCGCGCCGCTGCCGGCTGCACGAGGGCCAGCGCGGCCTGTGCTTCGTGCGTGGTCGGGACCGCAATGGCATAGAGCTTTATACGTATGGCCGCTCGAGCGGGTTCTGCGTGGACCCGATCGAGAAGAAGCCGCTCAACCACTTCCTGCCGGGCTCCGCGGTGCTGTCGTTCGGCACGGCCGGCTGCAACCTGGCGTGCAAGTTCTGCCAGAACTGGGACATGAGCAAGTCGCGCGAGATGGACACGC